>JALOMF010000036.1 GCA_025455635.1 Saprospiraceae bacterium
ATATTTATGCGCCACATAGAATAAAAAACCATCCTCAATTATTTATGGCTTGTGAATATTTGTTGTTTATTCATTTTGATGAATATGTAGTTATAAACCCAAATTTTAGACTTCCTCTAGAAGTGTTTAATAAATGTCTAATTAATAAAAATAAGTTACCTATAAAAATAGCTTTTCTTGATAATAACGAGTGGGTTGGGTTTCTTGAAAAAGAATATAAATTTAAAGCTAAAGAATTCCAAGAGGTAAGGATACAGTCTTTAGTTAATAAATCTGGTAAAAGCTATAAAGAATGTGGCTTTGACTTACATAAAAGAACACATGAAATACAAATAGAACAATTAATGAAAAAGCTTGGTAAAAGTAGAGAAGAGTGCATTAAGTTGTATTCTGAGAAAGGAGAAGACATAATAGATGAAAATCATTTAAAAGGGTATGGTTTCTCATTCGATGATGCTTATATAGAGCTAGTTGAAAAATGAATATGCTACCTAACAACGGCTAAATGCCGAAAGTATTTAGCCGTTCTCTGCTATATTTGCCAACCGTTAAACACCAAAACTCAAACCACATGCCCATACCCGACTTCCAAACCATCCTATTCCCCCTCCTCCAATCCTGCGCCGATGGCCAGGAGCACGGCCTCCGGGAAACGATAGCGGCCTTGACGGCTTGCTGTCTGAATCCCGGATTTGGCGGATTTTTTGGAGATTTTGCTGCAAAAAGTGGGGGTGAGGTGATTTGGCGTTTGAAATTTTGGGTATGTTTGCTTGGGCTTTGTGGCTTTCGTAAGACGATAGATTGGCGCTTTGATTTTTGGGTGCTGGTTTGTTGGGTTGGGTGGGTGCAAGGCGGGAATACAGGCAATTGTGGGTATGGGCGGAAGTATGTGTATTCGGGAGTTCACAACAATTAAAAAAAATCAACAATGAATATTTTTCAAGGAAATCAAAAGTTAGAAGAAGTAATATTTACAGGATTGGATTACGCATTATGGTCACGACATGACCTCAATAATGCTTTTACGCCATTTATGATGTTGCATAAAAACGGGAATTCAAAATTGGTAAGAGTTGTAGCAGCCGGAAATCCAATGGAATCGTTAGAAAGTATGTTGAAAAATGACAACGAACAATATGACCAAATTGTAATGTGTTTAGAAGGTAGAGTGCCACACGATGGAGAAAAACAAGATGCAATAATTGTAAAAGCATTCGATACAAGTCAGGAAAATGGATTAATGTTTGTGCAGAGATTTAGAGGCAAAGAATCAGGGCAACCATTTCAAAAATTGGGTAATCCAGCTTTAGTCGGCAACAAAGAAATTTTACCTGTACCTTTGGTGCATAGAGATTCAAACAAAACAATAGAAGAACCTTATTTGTCAGGCATTACTTTAAAGGAAGATTCAGGAGAAATAAGTAGGGAAATATTTGCAGGACATCAGAACTCATCATATTTAGCTAGTCAATTATTCAATGCAGTATTAAATATTCTTGATAAAAACGAACCAAATTTTTCAGGTAAATTGAGTTTTAATTTTGTTCCTAACACCATAAAATTAGGAGCATTTACGGAGTTCATCTTTAATCAACTTGTAAGTGATTTAAAAAACAACCCTACTGTTAAAAATTGGGAAAGTTCCCATGGAAAGAGTTTGAGAATTGAATTGAAGTACAATGAAAATGAAGTTGTACAAGAAGAAAAAGTAGAGCCGAAAAACGATGAAAAATCAACATCTGATAAGCCAAATTATTCTTCCTTGACAAATGATGAACTCAATAAAGAATATTATCGAATAATTTCTATACCAAATGCAAGAACGAATATCTCTGCTTTGATGGAGATGACTGAATTAATGGCTGAATTCGAGAAAAGGGGGATAGAAATGCCAAATAGTAAGAAAAAACAAAATCCCAAAAAAGATGATAAGCCTTGGTGGAAATTTTGGTAAAATGAAAAAGGAGGACTGTTGTGAACAAAGGCTAAAATGTTCATAGTGCTATGCGCCGCTTCGCCATTTAGCCGAACCGTTAAAACCGAAACCACATGCCCATACCCGACTTCCAATCCATCCTGCTCCCCCTCCTCCAATCCTGCGCCGATGGCCAGGAGCACGGCCTCCGGGAAACGATAGAGACGCTGGCCACCACTTTCCAACTGACGGAAGAAGAGCGGCAGGAGCTATTGCCGAGCGGCAGCCAAGCCATTTTCGACAACCGGGTAGGCTGGTCGAAGACGCATCTGATGAAGGCCGGGCTGTTGGAGTCGCCACGTCGGGCTTATTTCAAGCTGACGGAAGCAGGCAGGGAGGTCTTGAAGACCAATCCTAAGGAGCTAAACGTCGCCTACCTAAAGCGGTATCCGGCCTATCTGGAGTTCATCGGCCCGAATGTCGGCAAGTCCGGCAAGCAGGAGGAGAAGGAAGTGGTGCTGGAATCGGCCACGCCGGAGGAGGTGCTGGAATCGGCCTACGGCAAAATCAGGAAGGCGCTGGCCTCCGACCTCTTGGAAAAGATAAAGCAGTGCCCGCCCGCTTTTTTCGAGCGCTTGGTGGTGGAGCTGCTGGTGAAGATGGGCTACGGCGGCAGCATCAAGGACGCTGGCCGAGCCACCAAGCTCACCGGCGACGGCGGCATTGACGGCATCATCAAGGAGGATATGCTGGGCCTGGATTTCATTTACCTACAAGCCAAGCGCTGGGACTCGCAGCCCATTGGCCGCCCCGATGTGCAGTCATTCGTGGGTGCCTTGGACGGTCAGCGTGCCAACAAGGGCGTTTTCATCACGACTTCCAGCTTCACGGCGGGTGCTTTGGAATACGTCAAGTCCATTTCCAAGCGGGTCATCCTGATAGATGGCTACCAATTGGCGAATTATATGATTGACTATGGGCTTGGTGTTTCGACCTCGGCCACTTATGATTTGAAGCGGATTGACAATGATTATTTTGAGGTGGGGTAGGGTGGTGTGTCTGAATCCCGGATTTGGCAGAATTAGTAAACGTGCTGCCCGGTAGGGTAGGCTGGTCGAAGCCGCATTGGAGGTAGGCCGGGCTTTGGAAGACCCAAAGGCTTTCGTATTTTTGTGGTAAAATTCAGGCCATGAAATTTGTAGATGTAAAAAACGACGTAGCTTTTCGGAAGATTTTCGGCAACGAGAACAAAAAAGTCATTTTGATTTCGTTCCTCAATGCGGTTTTGGGCTTGGAAGGGCTAGACCGGGTTAAGGATGTGACTTTGCTCAATCCGTTCCAACTTCCCCGCATCGCAGGAGAGAAGTCTTCTATTATTGATGTTAAGGCTACGGATGAGAAAGGCGCTACTTTCATCGTTGAGATGCAGGTGGCCGAACCTGCAGGGTTTGATAAACGAGTGCTTTATTACACAAGTAAAGACTACGCAGGGCAAATCAACATCGGAGAGGAATACCCAAAACTACGCCCCGTTTATTTCATTGGAGTTTTGGACTTCAAATACTTTGCTGGCAAAAACTACCTTTCTTCACATTTGATAGTTGATGAAGAAACGGGTGATTGTGTCTTCAAGGATTTGAATTTTCGTTTTATTGAGCTACCAAAGTTCAATAAGAAAGTACATGAACTAGATAACATCATAGATAAGTGGACTTTCTTCATCAAGAATGCTGATGAGTTGGATGTTATGCCAGATAATGTGGACGATGAAGGACTGAAAGAGGCTTATGAAGAAGCGGCACAGCACAATTGGTCACGAGAAGCGTACGATGCCTATATCTATGCTGGCATTCGTGAGCAAGATGAAAAAGGTAGATTGGAGTTGGCAGAATTTAGGGCCGAAGAAAGGAAGCAAAACACATTAATTTTAGCAATGAATGCAAAAGGGATATCCCTGCGGATGATTGCTGAAATTACAGGACTTGATGAAGATAAAGTCCTACGTATAATTCAAAATCATTAAAGCCGACGTTCGTCGCCCGTCACCCATGCCGTTTTAAACACCAAAATTCAAACCCCATGCCCATACCCGACTTCCAATCCAACCTGCTCCCCCTCCTCCAATCCTGCACCGATGGCCAAGAGCACGGCCTACGGGAAACGATAGCGGCCTTGGCCACCACATTCCAACTGACGGAAGAAGAGCGGCAGGAGCTGTTGCCGAGCGGCTTCCACAACGTTTACTAATCCTTTGAGGATTAGTAAACGTGCTGTCCGGTAGGGTAGGCTGGTCGAAGCCGCATTGGAGGTAGGCCGGGCTTTGGAAGACCCGATGGGTTTCGTATTTTTGTAGTAAAATTCAGGCCATGCAGTTCGTAGATATTAAAAACGGCATCGCTTTTCGGAAGATTTTCGGCAACGAGAACAAGAAAATCATCCTTATTTCCTTCCTCAACGCCGTGATGAAGTTGAAGGGTAAGGATGTAATCGAGGAGGTGGAAATCCTCAATCCCTACCAACTGCCCATCATCAAGAACCTGAAAGCATCCATTATTGACGTGAAGGCAAGGGACAAGAAGGGCAAGACCTATATCATCGAGATGCAGGTAGCCGAGCCAGAGGGCTTGGACAAACGGTTGCTTTACTATGCCAGTAAGGATTATTCCCAGCAAATAGAAAGTGGCGAATACTATACCGAACTCAAGCCCGTGATTTTCATCGGGATTTTTGATTTTAAGTTTACACAAAGCAATAAATACCTATCGCACCATGCCGTCTGCGATGTCGAGGACGGCGAGCGGGTCATAAAAGACATGGATTTCTATTTCATTGAACTGCCTAAATTCATGAAACCATTGGAGGAACTGGTTGAGGTTACGGACAAGTGGATTTTCTTCATCAAGGAGGCGGAAAACTTGGAGGTCGTTCCGGCAAATGTGGACGACGAAGGCTTGAAAGCAGCGTATCAGGATGCCAACAAACATTCCTGGACGAAGGAAGAATTGGAAGCCTACGATTATGCTGCCATGAGGGAGCAGGATGAACGAGGGAAAGTCGAATTGGCAGAGAAAAGGGCCGAAAAAAAAGCAAAAAATGAAGTCGCAAGAAAAATGAAGCAAAAAGGCCTGCCAAATAAAGACATCTCGGATTTTACAGGTTTGACAGCGGAAGAAATAGACGACTTGTAAAAATTGCAGAATAGTCGCTTTACGAAAACTGCCCCTAAAAGTCGCAAATTCATAAAGCGTAAGGTTAAACACCAAAACCGAAACCACATGCCCATTCCCGACTTCCAAACCATCCTACTCCCCCTCCTCCAATCCTGCGCCGATGGCCAAACGCACGGCCTACGGGAAATGATAGAGACGCTGGCCACCACATTCCAACTGACGGAAGAAGAGCGGCAGGAGCTGTTGCCGAGCGGCCCAGCTGGCGCAGGGATTTCCCAAGCTGGATAAAACATTTTATGAAGACGTACTGCTGTCCCCGTGTCTTCCCTAGCCATAAACGGAACCGCTGGTTCAAGGTCTCAACCTATGCCTAGCTTTGTCTCGGCTGCCAAGGAACAGTGCACGCCCTTTGCCATTGTCGCAGGTAACCCGTCCATGCAAGGCGGGTGCGCCAGCAGGAAGTCAAATCTTGCGTGCTGTGATAAAAAAGATGCGGCCAGCCCTCTCTTGCCAGCCACACCCAATCACATGCTTTAAGAAGACCGGTAGGCCACCTCGTGGTAGCCTTTTTCGTGCGGGCCGAGGAAGATGCGGCCATATATCCTGAAGATGGCGAGGCCCCCGACGATGAAGCCAAGCCCCGTGGTCAAGGTCAGTACGATTTGGTTTTCGTGGATATGCGACAGCAGCAAATCCTCGCCGATAAAGGTCGGGGTGATGGGGAAGCCCGCCAATGACAGGCTCGCCAGCAGGAAGACGATGACCAGCTTCGGGTGCTCGTAGCTGTGCCCGTGGAACTTGCCGAGGTCTATCGCCTCGCCCTGTTTTTGCAGGTAGTTCAGCACGGCGTAGCCCACCACAGCACTGGCCACGATGCCGCTGAGGAACAAGTGTATTTGCCCAAAATCAAACTGCTCGTTGAAGCCCACGGCCAGCGACACGAAGAGCTGGTTCATCACGATGAGCGTCCAGGCACGGCGGGCGTCGCCACGCTCCACGAAGGCCATCAGCACCAGCGACAGCGCAGCGATGGACATGGCTTCGGGCAGCACGCCAATCGCCCGCATCGGCACGGCGCCCTTGTGGTACACGAAGTACAGCCCCACCAAATACAGCGGCACGAAGAGGTACATCGCCCCCCGGAAACCCAAGGCCGCCACCTTGTTGCCCACCCATTTCAGCGGCTTCCAGAACCACTGGTACATGCCCGTGTCCATGCGCCATTCCTTGATGCTCATCACATAGACCGACATCCGGAGTTTGCCCCAAAGCGTGTTCGTCACGTTGTGCTGCGGCTTTATGAAATTGAAGAATTGGTCGTGGATGAGGTAGCTCAACACCGACGGCGACACCAGCAGCTGGTAGGTGCGCAGGAAGGCGTTGCTCGCAAAATGCAGCAGCGCCAGCTTGTGCCAACCCAGCGCCACCTCGACGAACATGACGCCAATTTGCGCAATGGACGAATAGGCAATCTGCGTCTTCACCGACGACTGCACCCGTGCCGTGAACGTGGCGAACAGGCTCGTGAGCACCCCGGAGGCAATCACCAGCGCCTTGAAGGTCCAGTTGTCGCCCCAGAGCGGGTAGGTGCGCAGCAGCAGGAACACCCCGATGTGCACCGACAGCGAGCCGTAGAAAATGGCGCTCGACGAGGTAGGCCCCTCCATCGCCCGTGGAAGCCAGGAACTGAACGGCCACTGCGCCGATTTCACCAAGGCCACACCGAGGAAAATCAACGGTATGAGCAGGGTGTACGGCTGCGCCGTTAGGAGCGGGGTGCCCTGTTCCCAAGCCAGTTGCAGCTCGTGGAAATGGATGCTTTTATGAAAATAATGGTGGCAAATCCAGATGCCCAGCAGCAGGAAGATGTCCGCCACCCGGTAAAACGACACGACTTTCAGGGCGTTCTTCACGGGCAAGTAGCGGTGGCGGTAGAAGGCGATGAGGAAGAACGACGTGATGCCGATGATTTCCCAGCCGACGAACAGCGCCTCCAAATTGCCCGAAAAAAGGATGAGCAGGATGCCGAGGTAAAACAGTTGGATGCTGTTGAAATACCGCTTGAAGCCCATCTCCCGGTGGATGTAGTAGCGGCTGAAAACCGTGTCGAGCAGCGTGAGCAGCGAGGCCACGAAGGCAAATACCGCCGTGGTGCCATCGAAGAACAGGTCAATGGCAAACGTGGTGTCTTCCGAGTGGTAAATCACCGGGCCGTCGTAGTGTAAATCGTGGAAGCCGCCTGCCACCCACAGGGCACTGAGGGCCACGACGCCCACGAGGTTCAGTCCCGCCGTGAGCATGGCCGTCCAAGCGATGAAATGCTCGGCCCGCTTTTTTGCGAAGCTGCTCAACAGGAAGCCGAGCAGCGGCACGAGGATGAAGTATGGAAGGAAATTATTCATTGTAATAGCAAATAGTATTGTCGAAAAATGGCCGATGCCTGCCCTGACTACATCCCCCTGCCCCCTTCAAAGGGGGATTTAGTGCCGTGCTAAAATGCCCATAATGAACAAGTTAGCAGCAGTAATTCCCCCTTAGAAGAGCCTGTCCCGGTTTATCGGGAGGGTTAGGGGGATGTCCGTGCCAAAAGCAGCCTATTCGATTTAACCATCAAGTTCTTCAATTCGTCTTAATAATATGCACCGGCAAATTCTCCTTCGTGGCATGCACGATATAGTTCGACTTCATCTCCGGCGCATTTTCAATCAGGCCGTGGATGTCGTCGGCAGTGGGTACTTGCACGTTCAGCGGCTCGTAGGGGGCGAACTGGCCGTTTTCAAAATAATGGAAACTGTGGTTGGTCGGGTGGATGGCCACGAGGTGAACCCAGCCGTTGGCGAACCACTCGTAGAGCGACGGCTCGGCTTGGATGGTACGCAGCACCACCGCTGGCTCGTGCTCCACCATCACCAGCAGGCGCATGGGGTCGTGCGCCTCCACCATCTGCTTGGGCAGGCCCGTGCGCAGGTCGCCGTCGGAGCTGTTGGCCACGCCCACGAGGCCCATCACGTTGTGCGGCAGCTTTGCGCCAGCGCCCAGTTTCTGGTTGTCCACCCTCGAAAAATAGTATTCGAGGTTGATGCCGCCGCACACGGGCGGGATGGGCCGCAGCACGCCGAGCAGCCGCTGCCCGTCGGGGTCGGTGCGGTAGTCGTAGCTGTTCATGAAGGCCCGGCGGTCGAGGAAGAGGCGCTTGGTCAGGTTGCGGTGGCCAACGAAGCAGAGGGCGTTGGTGCTGTGCCCCAGCTCCGGCCTTGGCTCGAAGTACGAGACCGAGCGCTGGCGGATGGCCTCCCGCACCTTGTGGATGTCCTGGCGAACGTCAATGGAGGCGAAGCGGCGGCTGCGCTCCTTGGCGTTCAGGTCGAGGGCATTTTCAAATACGACCTTGTTTTTTTCGTGTAAAACAACCGTGTCGGGGTAGAGGCTTTTGTCGTCGTAAAACACCATTTCCTCCGAAGAGGTATCGTGCAGCGCCCCGACGAAAATCGTATCAAATGGAATCTCCAAGCCCCTGTCTTTCAGCAATTTACGTACCTCCACATGGTTGGCCATGAAGGCAAAAACCCGTGCGTTCACCGAGCCGGGCCGTCCGCTGCAAGCCCCGCAGTCGTAGGCGCCGTGGTGGGGGTTGTTGGCGCTGCTGGAGCCGTGCGCCACCACATAGACCAGCGGCGCAAAGTCCTGCACCATGCCGATGCCCCGCAGCAGGCCCTCCACCCGGTCGGCCATTTCCACGATGGTAAAACCGACTTGCAGGCCGTTCTCCTGCTGGCCTTCGTGCTCGATGACCAGCTCTGCGTCCATGCTCATGTGAGCGAAGGCGTCCTTGGAGGCTTGGTTTTTTTCGGGCTTCGCCAATTGGAGGAGCAGCTTGATGGCCGACCACAGCCCCAACGACAGCGAGGCCAGCACCCCCCTGAAAAACTTGTGCGAGTCCTTGGTGTAGAGCAGCTCGTCCTCGTGCTTCACGCCCGCCTCTTTTTCCTTGATTAAATACTTGGGCGTGACGGTGATGGGGCAGAGTTTTTCATAAAACTTGCCGCCCCACGGGTGGAAGAAAAACTCCACGCCGAAGAAGCCGGGGCAGCCCAGCGTCTCGCAGTCGGCGTCGAGCGATTCGAGGTGGCGGCGCAGCGAGCCTTCCCGTTCATCAAGGCAGAGGATGGCCTGAAAGCTGCGGCGGTCGGGCACGGCCTTGCTCGCTTTTTGCGCCAGCCTAGCCTGCCGCAGGCCGGACAGCACCTCGTCGTAGTAGCTCCACTCGAAGGCGTCCTGCCAGATTTTTTTCACCTCCTGCAACTCGGTGCCCGGCACGGGGGCGAAGAGGTCAATCGGTTCAAGCCCGCTCACTTTCTTTGCCAGCGGCAACCAATCCGTGCCGAGTTCGGCGTCGAGGTTGTCCAGTTCCAGCAGCAGTTCGAGGTGGATGAAATCGTAGAGCTGCACTTTTTTCTGGTACAAAATCGAGTGCGGATTGGCCTCGATGGCCGCCATCATGCCCGACCAGCCCCGGTGCCCAAACTGTTGGTCGAAGAGGTACTGCCCGTACAGCCGGGGGTCGCCCACGAGCCGGTCCAGCATTTTTTCCAGCGTCAGCGACTCGTCGAACAGCAACTGGCGCACCCGTTTTGTCCTGAAAAAACTGGCGAAGCTGTTGCGCTCCACTTCCCGCACGGCGTTCAGCAGGCCCCGCTCCTCGAAGGGGAACTGCCAGATGGCGATGCCCTGGTCGAGGTAGCTGCCAGCGATGCGAAAGAGCAGCGGCTGCACGAGGTTGTCGAGGTCGAGGTGGTAGTGGCGCTTCCAATTGGCCCGCAGCTTGCCGATGCGGGGGTCGTAGGTGGGGGTGTACTGCTTCACGAGGCAGTTTTCCCGCCAAGTGGCCAATGCCGCCTCGCCCTTCCGCTTGCGGATGACCATGTCCAGCACCTCGTCCCGGATGCGGCCCACCTTGTGCAGCGAGCGATACTCGTGCACGTTGAAGGTGACGTTGTAGCCGAAAATCCTGCCCGCCTGGATGATGGCCTCGTAGAACGGCAGGTGCTGGAAGGCATGGAGCGTGTTGTGGTGTATGAAATCCTTCAGCGGTGTCTGCGACGGCAGGTGGTGCGCCAGGTCGTGGAGGACTTGGTGCTCGTTGAAGGTGGAGGACATATTGCCCATGAATTGTGGATTTTCGAATTTTAAAATAAATGCCAAAATTGCACGAAGTGCAGGCAGTCCATTTGTGACAAAAAAGACAATCAACTGCCAAAGGCAATGCTGTGGGGTGAAATTATCACGAATTGAACTCCACTGCCCGTTTTGGCCGTTTCCGTGCGGCGTGCTTGTGCATGGAAAACGGTTGGTGCTCGTGCAGCCCCTTGACCTCGACCGTGCCACCTTGGGCAATATAGTCATGTTCAAAATGGTGCAGGTTGTTCATCACCGAATGGTCAACGAGCTTTGTCCGGGATAGGTCAATGTCCACGTGCATCCCTTGCGGAATGGCTTCGAGCTTTGCCTTCAGCCCCAGCCAATTGGTGAAAACGGCGGCCTTTTCCACCTCCACCACGTAATGGTCGCCCTCGAAGGAGACACTGGCCGGTGCCTTGAACAGTGCGGACATCGGCGCTCCGTGCAGCAGGTAAATCAGCACTTCCAGCAGCATCCCCGCTGCGATGCCCACCAGCAAATCCTCGTGCAGGGTGAAGAAGATGGTGACGAGGAAAATGGCCAACTGCTCCTTCCCAATCTGGAAAATATGGATGAACTCCTTCGGGTGCGCCAGCTTGATGCCCACCGTGATGAGCATGGCGGCGAGGGCGGCATTCGGAATCATTTCAATGAAACGGCTGGCCAGCAGCACGAAGGCGAGCATGAAAAAGCCGTGGAAGAAATTGGCCCAGCGGGTCTTTGCGCCGTTGTTGACGTTGGCGGAGGAGCGGGCCACCTCCGAAATCATGGGCAGGCCGCCCAGCACCGCCGACACGAGGTTGCCGAGGCCGAGCGCAATCAAGTCCTTGTTCGAGTCCGACTTGCGCTTGTAGGGGTCGAGCAGGTCAATGGCCTTCACGGTCAGCAGCGCCTCCAGCGTGCCCACGAGGGCGAACATGATGACGTATTTGATGAAAAGCCCCGTTTGGGCGAAGCCCCCAAAGTTCACGTTCAAGTGCAGGCTGTCAATCAGGTTGCCGATGTGAACGAGGGCGTAAGGCGGCTCGGTGTGCTGGAAGTCCATCGCCAGCTCGGCGGGGATGGCGATGAGCAGCACCATGAGCGGTGCGGGGATTTTTTTCAAAAAACCGCCCTTGAGGTAGGGCCAGCCCAGCATGACGGCCAAGCTCACCACCCCGATGGCCGTGGCCCGTGGGTCGAGGTGGGCGATGAAATGCGGGATGTCGGCGATGAGTTCGAACGGCCCCTTGCCCTTGGCCAGGGCGGGGTCCACGTCGAGCAGCACGGGCACTTGCTTCGCAATGATGATGATGCCGATGGCCGCCAACATGCCGTGGATGGCCGAGAGCGGGAAGAAGTCGGCCAGTTTGCCCATTTTTAAAACACCAAAAAGGATTTGGATGACGGCTGCTACGAACATGGCGCCGAGGGCCAGGTGCCAACCCGTCTCGCCTCCACCGAAGTCGGCCACGGCCCCCGCCACGATGACAATGAGGCCAGCCGCCGGGCCTTTGATGGTAAGCTGTGAGCCAGCAAAAAAGCTGACGACCAAGCCCCCCACGATGGCCGAAACCAGGCCCATGAGCGGCGGAAAATCGGATGCTTTGGCGATGCCAAGGCTGAGGGGCAGTGCCAGCAGGAACACGATGAAACCGGAAGTGGCATCGGCCCGCCAGTGCTGCTTGAGGCCAGCGAGGCCATCGGCTGGCATGGCCGTATTTTGAACGACTTGTGCTTTTTTCATGTGAAAAGGTTGATTCGGACGGCAACGCCGAGGGCGGTTCCGTCCGATTAAGAGCATGTTTGGGATTTGGCCAAGTGACCAAATCCCAAACATGCTCTAAGCAGGTTGGTTAGCTTGAAAAAATGGCAAAAATAGCGACGAATGCTGGTAGGATGCAGCAGCCCTGTGGCGGGAATTAGGCTTACGGCTGTTCGCAAAGTGCCCGTAATCAACCATTTTCATCGAAAACGATTCAGGAACGGCACAAGCGTACAGTCGAAAGGGGAGGTCACACAAAAGCCACAGTCGTCAGGCGGCTGGGTGTGCGAGGTCGGACTTGATATTGTGGAACAGTAGGAAAAGCAGTGGTTTGGGCGTGAGGAGCAGTTTGCGGGAATTGGCTAAGGCAGCGGTGGATTTTTTAGCCACTGCTAGGTTGTATAAAGTGCTAGCCGAGGTATGGTTGGCGGCGAAAAACGATGGGGTAGGGGCCTTGCCAAAACGGTGCTTTTTGACCAGACTATCTTCGCCGTCACCATCGCCCCCTTTTTCCAGTTTGAAGGCATCGGCGGCGATGCCGCCCTTTTCGTCGGCTTCATTTTCCGACTCTTCTTCCCACGCAAGGGCAAGGTTGGCAAGCTCGTTGGCCTCCCAAATCCCTTCTTTGTTGGTGTCAACGAACGAACCGTGCTTGCTGAAGCAAAGCGAAGAAAGGATTAAAACAAACAGGGTACGATGCAGGCAGTTCTTCATTGTTGGTCAAAACGCAGCTACGGTTCTATCAAGTAGCATAGAATGGCAAATATATAGCCACGAAGCGGTTAGTGTGAACTTAACGCAATCAGAAAAGAAAGTTGGAAGCCTAGGTTGTGCGCCAGAAACTAACATAATAGCAAATATTTTTCAAAATAGAACTATGATTTTGTAATTATCAAAATTGATAAAACTATATTTTATTTCATGCAACTGGGCAGTAGTGTTAATCATTTGCAAACAGTTCGGGAAAGGTTCCGTTTAATCACCCGGACTAACAAGTATCGGATTAAGACGCCATTCCTATGCCGCTGTGTTAATTTTGCAGAAAATGTTGAAATCGTCTGCTACTTTTCATTGTCAAATCACAACCTAGCATTACCTTGCATCGCTTAAAGAAGCCTGAATTTCAAAAAAAGTAGTTGAACCCCACGTCTCGAAATTTGAAAAGTCAAATAAGACAAGCCTAACCAACATGCTTAAGCAAGTTTTATAGTTGAACAAACACTAAACAGACATGAGACTTTCCACTTTCATCGTATTCCTGTTTTTTTATTTCTTGGTTCTCTTCGTGTTGGTAGTCAATGCTACGAACACAAATTTCGTCACAGAAGAGGAAATGACGCCAGGCTATCCAAGTTATAGGTATTGGGATTCCACGCCGAGAACGCAGTCCACAAGCAGTATTTGGGATAGCAACAATTCTAAGTCTTGGCTATCGGGCGATAGCTATTCCCGACCAAAGTACAGCCCCCCCTACAAATCTGCCTACGCCACGGGCTGGTGAATAGCCGTTGCCGCATCCATGCGTAATCCACCTTTTGCGTAGAAAAGGGAGGCCAAACGGCTTGGGAGCATTCCTGTCAGGAACGACGACAGTCCTGAAATGATTTTTTTTTGCTGTGATTGGTGCCTGGAAGGCGGGTTTCTATTGTTTTGAAACGTTGGCAAACACCGTGTAGGCAACCTTGCTGCCCATCCATTTTGCACTGATTTTCGGTGGTAGCAAAATGGATTTTATCATCAGGTTGCTGCCCGTAATTATATCCAAATCGCCATCCCCGTCCACATCGCCCGCATCCATGAGCACCCACCGGCCCGACGGCTCCTGTTCCATATAGGCAGCATTAAAACTGAACTTCCCCCGGTTTTCAAAATACACCAACGACTCCTGCGGATATGCGGCGAGGTTGGGGTACATGGCCAGCGCCACCATGTCCAAATCTTGGTC
>JALOMF010000475.1 GCA_025455635.1 Saprospiraceae bacterium
AGTCTATTGCGAATTTTCAAATTGAGATTGGGTTTACAATTCAATGTCAAGCCTCCTTCAGCATATAGCCCATGCCCACCACGGTCTGAATGAGTTTTTGGTCAAATGGCTTGTCTATTTTGTTGCGGAGGTAGTTCATGTACACGTCCACGACGTTGGTGCCGAGGTCAAAATTGATGTCCCAAACGCTCTCTAGGATGTCCATGCGGCTCATCACCCGGTTTTTGTTCCGCACGAGGTATTCCAGCAAGAAAAACTCTTTTGCGGTCAGTTTGATGGGCTTGCCAGCACGTTGCACGGCTTTTGAGTCGAGGTTGATTTCAAGGTCGGACACTTTCAGCAGGTTGGCGGGCGGGGGCTGTGTGCCCGTGCGGCGGGATAGCGCCCGAATCCTGGCCAATAGTTCTTTGAACTTGAAGGGCTTGCCGAGGTAGTCGTCGGCTCCTGCCTCTAGTCCCGTGACGAGGTCGTCAGTCTCGTTCAGGGCCGTGAGCATGAGCACTGGCGTTTGCACTCCGAGTTCACGTCGTATTTTCTGGCAAACCTCCAGCCCGTTGATGCCCGGCAGAATCACATCGAGCACGATGACAGCGAAGTCGGGGCGTTGGGCAAGCCTTACACCCATTTCACCATCAAAAGCTTGGGCGACTTCAAAGCCGTTTTCCTCCAACCCTTTTTTAATGAAGTTGGAGATAGATGGTTCGTCTTCGATGACCAGTATTTTCATGGTTGCAATAGTTTGCATGGATAATTTGGTTTCCGCAGCGGTGAATTTGCAAAAAAATATTCTTTTAAAAATACACGATGGAGATTTTTGTTCAATGGCTACCGTGCTTGCGGCCTTGCTTTTAGGCCAAAAAAAAAGGGTTTGTACCATATCTAATGATAAAAACCCTTTCCTGCCGATTCAATGTGCGTGATTTTGCCTCATTCCCCGAAATATTCTACATAGATGTTTTCGGTTTCCCAAAGCTTGATGCAATGCAACTGGCAGCCCTTGATGTGCGGCTCCAATTGTCTCCAAAAAAGCACGGCCAAGTTCTCGGTCGTAGGCTGCATGCCTTTGGGGATGAACGGCACATCGAGGTTCAAGTTGGAGTGGTCAACGATGTTCACCACGTGCTCTTTGATGATTTGGCTGAGGTCTTTCACGTCCATGACAAAGCCAGTGATGGGGTCGGGTTGGCCTTTCACGGTCACGTAGAGGTCGTAGTTGTGGCCATGCCAGTTGCGGTTTGCGCACTTCCCGAACCACTGCATGTTCTTTTCCTCGCTCCAGTCCTCTACCCAAAGTTTGTGGGCAGCGTTGAATCTTTCTCGTCTAGTTAGGTAAACCATTTGATTAGGCAGTTTACTGGTGGCTGATGGCAGCGTTTTGCTGCCTTGGCCAAAAATGGCCGCAAATCTACGAAAACTAGGGTTTGCCTGCTTTAGTTCAGGAAGTTGTTCGTTAAATAAAAACCACTTTGGCCGCTCCTTTCACTTGCCCCTTTTCTCGGAGTTGGAGGATGTAGATGCCCGCTGGCAAGCCGCCACGAGGGATGCGCAGGCTACCACTGCCTGCCTTGGCAAGCTTGAAAACCGCTTTGCCGAAGGCATCCAGGAGAACCAGCTCTGACACGGAGCCTGCGGGGTTTACAGGAAGGTTGACCTCCACGTAGTCGGTGGCGGGGTTCGGGTAAACCTCCATCGTTAGTGGCGAAATCTCCTTCACTGGCAGGGCATATTGCACCCGCACGTTGTCGAGGTAGAGGTTGTTGCCGTAGCCATTCACCATTTCAAAGCGGATGTTCACCGTTTTGCCTGCATAGTTTTCGAGGGAGTAGGTCTTGTTCACCCATTCGTTTTCGGCAGGCAGGAAAACATCCTCAACGACTGGGGCCGTTTGGAAAGCATCGTCGGCCAGCACAAACAACGGCCAGTAGGTTTCGCCACAATCCGTTGATACATAGCCTCTTAGCACGTCGCCCGTGTAGGTGGCGGTGGGGGTGTGCGCGAAGTCAAAACTTAATGCCGCCGCTGGGTGGTCAATGCGCAGCGCAGGCAATTCGATGGGGTAAACCTCTACTTCGTTGCCGTCCCAGTAGTTGTTGCGGGCCAGCGAGCTGTGGCCTTCTGCTGCCGCAAAATCAGAGCGGCGCCAGTCCATCAGGTCTTCGGGGTGCTCAGACACCCAGTTGCTGGGCACCAGCCCGGTCATCTCGAAGCCCTCGTGGTAGGGTAGGGGCAGCCCTTCTCCTTCCACAAACTGGTAGTCGGCATACGCCAAATTGTCTTTTTCATAGCCATCGCCGTGCTGTGACTGGATGCTCAATTGGAGGCGGTGCTTGTCGTAGTCGCTGGCCAAAATCGGCAAATTGAGCGGCAGCGTCAGTCCGCTGCCCGGCAGCAGCGGGGTGGGCAGCACGACCATGATGGTATCCTCCCAGATGCCATCGAAGCCGTACACAACTTGCAGGGTATCAAGCGCTAGCAGCCCGTTGTTCCTGATTTGAACCTGCACGGGCGTTTGGTCGGTTGCGCAAATATTGCCCGCAGGGTACACGATGTCTTGGGCAGTGAGGTCGAAAGGTTTTTTGGGTTTTTTGCTCCTGATTTCCTTGAAGAGCGACTGGGCAATATTGGTCACTGAGTGCCCCTGCACATTGCCGAGCACACAGACCGAGATGCCCGACGCAGGCTCGTGCAGCATGTAGGAGCGGTAGCCCCAAGCGCCAGCATGGTAAAAAATGGAAGCCCCATCGTAGTTCTGGACCCTCAGCCCAAGCGTGTAGGCCGAGTAGCCGTCGTAATTGCGAAGCTCCTGCTGCGACTGTGGGTGGAGCCATTCATGGCCAAAAAGCGCATCGTACCAGCGCACCATGTCGTGGGCGGTGGACCAAATGGCGCCCGCCGTGGCTGAAAAACTGAGGAACGCATTGCTCTCGTCCGGCGAGAGTGCCACGCTGCTGCCGTTCCAGAGGTTGGCAAACGGGGCGGCGAAGATGTCGTCGGCCACGGGATAGGCCATGCCGAGGCCAAGCGGTTCGAAGATGCGGCTGTGCAGCAAGTAGCCAATGGTGGTATCGGCAGCGGCTTCGGCCACCATGCCGGCCAGCAGGTAGTTCGTGTTGGAATAGCTGTAGCGCCTGCCGGGTTGGAAGTGCGGCGGGCCAATGGTGGCCAGCAGGTCGTTCATCGCCCAGGTGGAGTCGGGGTTGTTGTTGTAAACGGCGGAGGTGGCCCCGCTCCAGTCGTTCAGGAAGTCGAAGAGGCCACTGGTATGCGTGAGGAGCTGCCGCAGCGTGATTTGGCCGTTGACGTGCGGGTGCGGGGGCAGGTACTGCGACACGGGGTCGTCGAGGTCGAGCAGTTTTTCTTCTTGCAGCTTGAGCAGCAGCGCAGCGACGATGGCCTTGGTGTTGCTGGCAATGCCCAAGCGCATATTGGGCTGCAACGGCTGGCTGGGTGCTGCCTGTCCGTAGGTGCCCACCCAATGGCCTTGGCCCGGAATGAAAGCAGCAGCCGAAAGCCCCTTGATGCCGCTGCTGCTCCCCAGCGATTGCAGGCGCTGGTTGAGCTGTTGGGCGTAGCTGCTGTCGAATGCTGGGGAGGTCGTTTGCGCCAGCACCTTTATTATTGATAGGCAAAAAACTAGGGTCGAGTAAATTGATTTCATGCTTTTCTTAACACGATTAAACTGGGTTCTTTGCTCCAATCGCCTGTCTTTCAGCTCATTATCAAATAACCCATTTTACACTATACCGTACGCCTCCAAACTTGGCGGCGTGAGCTATAACTCCATTGCGAAGCGTAAATAAATGAACAAATTGCATTTTTTGGTAATTGCCGGGAGCTAAATAATGCCGATGGTT
>JALOMF010000476.1 GCA_025455635.1 Saprospiraceae bacterium
GCAAGTTCGATTTGAAAACTTCCAGCTGGGTGAAAACGCCCGCAGACATCCGCAAACTGGGCGGCGCCGTCTTTTGCGACCGGCGGTACGATACGGTTTTTTACTACCACAATGGAGCGGAGTCGTATTATGCGGCGAGGGGGTTTCGGGGGAAAGTGGGGGTTTGATTGCGGATTGCGGATTGCGGATTGCGGAATGGGACAACTGCTTGAATTTCAATTGATTGCAACTGCGCTCTTTTCTTAAATTTCATTATATTATATCATGTTCGAACCACAAGATTTAAATCAAACTGTTTTGCCCACACCCGGCACCTACCGTCACTTCAAAGGCAATCTTTACAAGGTCATCGGCACGGCCACGCATTCCGAGACCCTGGAAAAGCTCGTGGTCTATCAGCCGCTCTATGGCGAGGGCAAGCTGTGGGTGCGCCCACTGGCCAGTTTCCTAGAAAAGGTGATGGTGGAGGGAAAGGAGGTAGGGCGGTTTGAGTGGGTGGGAGCGTGATGGCGAGATTTACTTGGCGAATCAAACCAAAGGCAAAACCGTGATGAGGTGTGAAAACCGATGAAAGTCGGCAGCGTTGTTGGTCAGGATGGTATCCACGTCATGAATGAGCATAGAGGCTACAATATTGGCGTCGTGAACCTGTTTTCCGGCAGTGTTGGTTTCCTCCAAAAGGCGCAACAGCCGATGGGTCACAAGCTGACTGTCCTCCGCTACCATAAAATCTTGCTGGAAGCGCAGGATGGTGGACTCAAGCAGTTGGAAATCAACTTTTCCGGTTGCGGCTAGCATCTCCCGGCTTACCACTACAGCAAATTCTCGAAACACCTGCCTGCTTACCCATACCGATTCATACTTTGAAAAAGCAGCCTGTAGTTGGGTTCGTGCAGCTTGGCAGAATGGAGACATGGTGTTACTCGCATACACCAGCACATTGGAGTCAATGAAAATCTTTTTAGCGTCCATCGTCGCCATATATTTCGGAACGGCTGTATGCCTGTCCTTTTTCAGGGAAGTGGAAATCGGAAAAAGCCAGCTTTTTCTCTTGCTTTGGCTTTGGTAATGGTGCTGGCGACTGCGATTTGACCGAAAGCAAATACTGTATATAATGCAGTGCCTCCAATTGCAGGTACGCTGGCAAGCGCTTTATTTGATTTAGAACCAACTGTTCCATAAATTGATTTTTAACAAAATTACAGAAAATCTTACAAGTCCCTAACAAGGCTAACCAATTTTTTGGGCCCTGTTCTCAAAACCTCGGTTTCAAAACCAAGGCAAAGTAAGGTTTTTACTTGCAAAATCAGCGTTTGCGGGTTTCTTGGATTCCACTACCTTCACCCCCCAGTTTTTCACTCAACATCTTTCAAAACAATGAGACAAACCACCACCGTCCTGTTCCTGCTGCTTTTTCTTGCCGCCTGCAAGCAAGAACCCTCCAACCCCAAGCCCTCCGAACTACTGACCAAGACGGAAGACCCCGCAAAGTCCGCCGAAAATGCGGCCAAAATCCGAAACGAGACGCCCGTGAAACTGGCCGATGGGCTGGAACTCACCCTTTGGGCCTCCGACTCGCTCTCGCCCGACCCGGTTTCCATCGCCATGGACGACCAAGGCCGGGCTTATATCACCCGCACCGTGCGGCAGAAGCACTCCGAGTTCGACATCAGGGGCTACCAGCACTGGATGACCGAGTCCATCTCGTGGCAGACCGTGGAGGAGCGCCGGGATTTCCTGCGCAAAACATTTGCCCCAGAAAAAAGCAAGCAGAACGAATGGCTCGCCGACCTCAACAACGACGGCAGCCACGACTGGCACGACCTGACCGTGGAGAAGGACGAAATCTGGCGCTTGGAGGATACCAACTCGGATGGTTTCGCCGATAAATCCGTGCGGGTCTTCGCCGATTTCTTCGAGGAAGTGACCGATGTGGCGGGCGGCCTGCTCGTGCGGGCGAAGGATGCGTTCTACGCCCAAGCACCCTATTTCTGGCGGCTCGAAGACCAGGACGGCGACGGCCTTTGGGAGAAGAAAACGGCCACCAGCAAGGGCTACCAGGTGCATATCGGCTTTGGCGGGCACAATATGTCAGGCCCCATCGAAGGCCCCGACGGGCGCATTTACTTCAACATGGGCGACATCGGGGCGAACATCACGACCGTGGATGGCCGTAAAATCGAGAATGCCAACTCCGGCTTCATTGCCCGCTGCAACCCCGACGGCTCCGATTTTGAAATCTTCGCAACGGGCCTTCGCAATACCCACGAATTCGTTTTCGACGACTACGGCAACCTAATCTCCGAAGACAATGACGGCGACTACCCCGGCGAAAGCGAGCGCCTCGTGCACATCGTGGAAGGCTCCGACGCTGGCTGGCGCTCCAATTGGCAGTACGGCAAATACACCGACCCAAAAAACAACCGCTACAACGTCTGGATGGACGAAAAACTGAGCGTGCCGCATTGGGAAGGGCAGGCGGCCTATATCGTCCCGCCCATCATGAACTACCACAACGGCCCCACGGGCATGGTCTATAACCCCGGCACGGCGCTCGGCAAGGAGTGGCTCAACAAGTTTTTTGTCGTGGAATTTGTGGGCACCACCAGCAACTCGCATATCTGGTCGTTTGGCCTGAAACCCAAAGGCGCTTCCTTTGAACTCGACGGCGAAAAGGACATGATGAGCGGCATCCTACCCACGGGCATCCAGTTCGGGCCGGACGGTGCGCTTTACGTGGCCGACTGGATTACGGGCTGGGAAACCAAAAACTATGGCCGGGTCTGGAAGCTGGACGTGACGAAGGAAAAGAATGACCTCGAAAAAGAACGGGCAGAAACCAAGCGGCTGATGACGCTGGATTATGCGAAGCAAACGCCCGCCGATTTGGGGAAATGGCTCGGCTATGCCGACCGCCGCATCCGCATGAAGGCGCAGTTTGAATTGGCCAGCCGGGGCAAGGATGGCGCTGCGGAATTTAATAAAGCGATTAAACAAACTGATAATCAACTCGCCCGAATTCATGGGATTTGGGGCATGGGGCAATTATTGCGGAGCGATAAAAAATATGCCGCTGAATTAATTCCATTATTAAAAGAAAAGGACGAGGAAATCATCGTACAGAGCCTGAAAATGCTGGGCGATGCAGAGGTTAAAACCATTGGAAACGAAATTATTCCGTTTTTAAAAAGCGCAAATCCTCGCCTCCAATTTTATGCTGCCGAATGTTTGGGACAAATAAAACATGAGGCCGCATTACAGCCATTAATTGATTTAATTCGGGCCAATAACGACAAGGATTTATACATCCGCCACGCTGCGGTGCTGGCGCTATCGAGGTTGGGCAAGGCCGACCCGGTTTTGGCACTTTCCAGCGACCCCAGCAAGGCCGTCCGCACG
Source organism: Saprospiraceae bacterium (assembly GCA_025455635.1). GTDB lineage: Bacteria > Bacteroidota > Bacteroidia > Chitinophagales > Saprospiraceae > UBA6168. The sequence goes on from JALOMF010000476.1 coordinate 3,400, forward strand.
GCAGCCGTCCTCGTTTTGCGCAAGCTAAAAGATGAGAGAATAAACATTTTCCTCGACGACAAAGACCCCTACATAGCCACCGAGGCCGCCCGTGCCATCAACGACGACCATTCCATCCCCGGCGCATTGCCAGCATTGGCGGCTTGCCTGGGCATGAAGAACCTGGCGAGCGAAGCACTGCTGCGCCGTGCCATCAACGCCGCCGTGCGGGTCGGCTCGTCGGGCGAGTTGGACCTGCTCTTCAATTTTGCGAAGCGCACCGACCAGCCGGAGGCCCTCCGCATCGAGGCGCTGTCGGCGCTGGGCACTTGGGCCGAGCCATCGGTGCTCGACCGGGTGGACGGGCGCTACCGGGGCAAGATGACCCGTGACCTGGCCGCTGCACAACAAAAGGTGCAGCCTGCCATCGCCGAGTTTCTGAAAGAGAAAAACCCGAAAATAC
>JALOMF010000477.1 GCA_025455635.1 Saprospiraceae bacterium
CTTCGATGCCCATTTCCTCCAAAGTCCGCTTGATGTCACCGTATGCCGTGTTGATTTTGAGCGATTTGTGAAGCTGAAGCAGTACGTTTAGGATAAAAAAACGGCCTTTGAATTCCTGCTTGAAGACACTATCCCGGTAGCCAAAGCGGCATTCTTCTTTATGGAAAATATGCAGCTCGCCCGTTCCCAAGTCCATAGCCTCCAAGGAATGGAATACATCCTTCAGCTCGACACCGTAAGCCCCGATGTTTTGGATGGGGGCGGCACCAACTGTTCCGGGTATGAGGGATAGGTTTTCGATGCCTCCGTAACCCTGCTCAACGGCCCAAATCACCAACTCATGCCACACTACCCCACCCCCGATTCTCAGCAAGACGTCGTGCTCATTTTCCAAAAAAACCTCAATCCCACCAATCTCATTTTTCAAGGTAATGCCGGGCAGGTTGCCAGTGAGGAGTATGTTGCTGCCGCCCCCCAAAACCCGGATGGGTTTGCGGTCCAAGGCCAGCATCTCGTGCAAACCTTGTGGATTACTTACCACGACCAGTTCTTCCGCTGTGGCCTCGATGCCGAAAGTATTGATGCTTTTCAACGAAAAATTCCGTTGGATTTCCATGCTAATCATGCCTAGGATTTTTGCAAAAATACCCGCACAAGTAGGAATTTGAGGAATAATATCGCCGACTTGCAGATTTTCTGGTTGTTCCCAACTTACTTTTGCCCAAACCACGTCCCAATTTTGGGATAAAAAGTCTTTTTTAAATGACCATCAATCAATTCGCCAATATTTTCCCAGAAGTCCAACTTCCAATTTCAATCACGGAGGAAAGCTCTTTTGATTTCAGTATGCAAAACGAGCCACTGCCCCAAAAAGCGATTACCGAGTACTTGCTGCCAATCGAAGAGGATGTGGACGATTTGACGGAATTTGTACCATGTTTCAGAATCGAAGGCTTGAAGGACGTACATGCGGTCGTGTATTGGAAAGCAAGCCTGCTCAATTACCAGTACGTGCTTGCCACGTTTGAAAAATCAGGCAAACTGATTGATAAACAGGTAGTTGCGGGTATGGTGTCGGATGGCAGGAGCATCGTCAGGACGGTGGCCCGCATTGACGAAGACATGACGATTTACATGGTGAGTGGCATGGTGGAAGGCTCGGAGGAGGAATACGATGCCGCCAACAGCACTGCCAAGGAATTGGAACTGCTGCCTGATGGCCGCATGATTGAACTAGCTTAAACCCACCTGCCATGCAAAGCTTCGAGCAAGAAATCAAGGCGTTCCTCCTCACAAAAAAACTGGAATACAAGGATAGTTCCAGCTCCTTCAAACGGCTCGATTTCAGTGTTCGGCTTGACGAGACTTGGACATTTCACTTCGACGCCAAGGAGAAACGCCAAAAATACAACCTGCATAACTGGAAACTGCCTGCCGACCAAGAACCCCACACGTTCATCATTGACGACCTGGCAGCTCGAAAAATCTTGGCATTTGGCCCCTACTCAGGCATGGTGGTTCGGGACAACCTGCTTGGTGGCTACTATTTTTACAGCGTGCTCGACCTGTTTTTGATGCCAAAAACCCGTGTGAACCGCCCCATCGAAAAGCAGCAAAAAGCTTTGAAGGGCAAATGGGTGATTGACCTACGAAATGGCACTAAATGCGCCAACTTGGACGAAATATTGCGCCTTTTTCAGCAGTACATTGCGAAGCGGGAAGACCTGTTTTTGAACATCCTCGAGTGCTTCGGCAACTACGTGGGCGAAGACATCGGCGAACGTGGCGAAGTGCGGCGTGCCGACTACTGGGACACCGACGTGAAGGCGACGAGGTGAGGTTTCATCCCCCTAATCCTGCCTAAATCTTCACCAACTTTTTGCAAACTACTGCATCGCCTATCACAATTTTCAGCCAATAAACTCCATCGTTAAACGGTTGTAAATCAATCGTTTCTGATGATTTGATTAAACTTGGTGCCTTGGCATCTGGCAGACGCTTGCCTGTTGCATCGAATATTTCATAGCTCCAAAATTGAGGTGATGGGATGTCGAGCTGGATGTTAAAAATCCCGTTGCTTGGGTTTGGTGAAACGTGGATGTTCCGTTCGATTTCAAGGTCACCAATACCGCTTACCGTACCTACCACCACCAAACTGGACAGGAAAATGCAGCCGTTCGAATCTTCGACTTTGAGCTGATAACTGCCAGCGGCAGCGGCATTTGGGTCAAAGTTTGGCAACGAAATACCGCCAAGCATCCAAGTCAAAACGTAGGGAGCCGTACCACCGCCCACTTCAAAATCTATTTGACCATTTGACTGGCCAACAGTGGCTGGCGTGATGTTGAGAATTTCCAATTCAAGTGCATCAGGTTCGGTCAACTCGACCGTTTGCTCGATTAGACATCCTTCCGAATCGGTCACTGAGTAGCTGTAAGTGCCAGCGGGCAGGTTGCTAGGGCCACTTGGATTGCTCCATGCTTGGTCGTAAGGTGCCACTCCTCCTGAAATATCCAAACTAATGGCTCCGTTGCTGTCGCCGTTGCAGCGAGGGTTGGTCCAGGTTGGCACAACCGAAAAATCCGTGTTTACCGTTACTGTGAAAGTACAGCTCGATTCGTTCAAGCTGTTGTCCAAGGCCCTCCATGTCACGGTTGTTTGCCCTGCGGGAAAAATGCTGCCGCTGACGAAGCCTGAAACAAGCTCCAATTGAACGTTGCTCGAACAATTATCAGCTGCCGTTGGGACTTCGTATTCTACTGTGCCACAACCACTTATTATAAGATTGTCGGGGCAAGAAATTGCAGGTGGCAATTGGTCAACAACCTCCAACAAACCTACTGCGATGACTTGGTTGCCGCTGTTGTCAGTGCCAGTGAAAGTGACTTCCATTACACCAAGGTCGTTGCAAGTGACAGTGGCAGGGAAAACCTCCAAGTTTACCATGCCGCAATTGTCCGTGCCGATTACCAAATCATTTGCCTCGATGGTTGCAAGGCCATTTGCTCCCAAACTTACCGCCAAATCAGAAAGCAACTCGATGTTTGGCGGAGTGGTGTCACTAGAAAGCACATTGACTTGGCCCGTTCTGGAGCAGCCAGCAGCATCCGTGACGACCACGCTGTAATTTCCAGATGGGATTGCAGAAATCGTGCTTCCGCTCATTCCATTTGACCATGAAAAGCTGAAAGGGCCTACACCACCGGCCAAAATAGTCGCCGTTGCAGAGCCGTCGGCAAGACCTGGGCAACTGGTCGGCGTAGCACCCATTTGTAAGTTGATGAAGCAAGTCGAAGTACCAATTTGCAAAGATTCCGAAACCGTGCATCCATTGGCGTCTTGAAGGGTGTAGCCGTAGTTGCCGGGTTGCAAATCGTTGATGGTCAATGCATTAGACCCATTGCTCCAAATTACGGTGTACGGGGATACGCCACCTGTCGGTGATACACTGGCAGCGCCGTTGTTTGCGCCAGCGAAGGTTTCATCCATAAAAACGGCATTGGCCAAAAGCTGTGATGGCTGTGTGATGAGGCCAGAAAGTTGCAAAGCGCAACCGATTTCATCGGTCACCGTGACGCCGATTGCACCAGCCGACAAATTTGAAACTTGGTCGCCGGTTGCACCGTTGCTCCATTCGTAGTCCAATGGGGATGTGCCGCCATTCACCGAAACTGCCGCCGAACCGTTTGGAACGCCAAAACAGGTCGGGTTTACAATCGCCAAATCAGCGCTGAAAGCTCCGCAATTAACAGAGTTGACAGTTGTGGAAGCCGTTGATTGGCAACCACTTACATCTGTGGCAGTTACCGTGTAGTTGCCAGG
>JALOMF010000478.1 GCA_025455635.1 Saprospiraceae bacterium
GCCACAGGATCAGCCGCAGGCATCACCAAAAGCGAGATTGATGATCTGGCCGATCGTATGGAAAAAACCACCATGCGAACAGCGGAGGAAGTGAAAGATGCAGCCAGTATCCTGCTGACTTTCCGCTCGGTAGCAGGCGATGTATTTACCGATGCGCTGAAATATGCCGCCGATGCCCAAACCATCTTTGGTGGTATAGTTGGTCACTGTCTTACCATCATACTTCCAGACGCCGTTGTCTATTGTCCCCATCCAGAGGTTCCCATCATTATCGGCAGTAATTGTCCAAACACGGGACAAAAGGCCAGGCTTCCCGATTGGATATTTTTCAAAATCGGGGTTGTGCAGTCCCATCTCCCTTGAGAAATTAATAAATTTTTGCCCATCATATCGGAACAAGCCGTCGCCATTGTTGCCAGCCCAAATTATGCCGTTTTTATCCTCAAAAATGGAACGGACTGCGGCACCCAATTCCTTGTTGTCAAACCAAGTATAAGTTTTGCCGTCGTACTTGCAAATACCCGCCGTGGGGGTTCCGAACCACAGGTTGCCTTTGCTGTCCTTTAGGGTGCAGTAAACATCATAATGGTGGCGTATATTGTCCGCATTCTTGATGGGCGAAGTATGTGGTAATTTGATTTTTACCAATGCCTTTCCATTGTAGCAATAATCAAACAATAATTCATCCTTTAAATAGTCATATTCCCCAGTTTTAACGGAATTTGTGTCGGCTGCTATGGTTTTAAAAACCTTGCCGTCATAATAGCATATAGCATCCACATCGCTTGGGCGAATATTCGTTTTGAACCAAATATCCCCATCTTTTCCCTCCTGAACATTCCAAGCGAAATCGCTGCAAAGCCCTTGTTTTTCGTTAAATCGCAAGATGGTTTTTCCGTCGTATTTATACACGCCATCTCCATTGGACGCAAACCATAAATTATTTTTTGAGTCCTGAAAAATGCCACGGATTTCCCCATTGATTTCAGCAACCGTGTCGCCGATGCTGGTAAAAGCATATTGGCCGCTTAAAATACTGTTCGTAGTTGGAGGCTCAGTTTGCCCGCTGCACGAAACGAGCAATGTCAGTGCAATTGAAAAAAGGAGTAGGCTGAATTTCATTTTTTTTGATTTAATTTGATTTTATAGATGAACGCATTTAAAGTTGATAGCAGGCCCTTTAGAGAGGAGGGGTTATCAAACCCCGGTGCCCGGTGCGCCGGGGTTTGATAACCCCTCCTCTCTAAAGGGCCTGCTAAATTGCTAAATCCAAGCATCAATTTTAAATGCGACTATCTATAGCTCTACTTGACTACCAACCCCCATTCCTAAGATAAAGGTAGGTATTCCCATTCACTCCCACGGCCCACCCCTCCCCACGTTCCGAATCACCTCCCCATCCAACCGGAAAAGCCCGCCCGATAAGCCTATCCAGAGCGTTCCCCTGCTGTCTTTCAGGAGGTGCTGAACACCATAGCCAAACATCGAAACGATGTCTTTCCGGTCGGTTTCCTGGTACAGGGTGAAGCCTTTTCCATCGTATTTATAAACGCCGATTTTGTTGGTACCAATCCAGACGTTTCCCGCCTCGTCCACATGGATAGCATAGGTTTCGTTGGTGCTAAGCCCTTCAATTTCAGGGAATTGCGTAAATATTTTTCCATCAAAACGGCTCAACCCGCCCGCCCCTTTGCGCTTGTCTGCGTCGGGGTGGTCGTTCTCGGTGACACGGCAGCCGAACCAGATATTGCCCTGCTTGTCCTCCCGGATAACCTGCACGTTGTTGGAGAGGAGGCCGTCTTTTTTGGTGTAGTGGGTAAACTGCTTCCCGTCCCATTTGCAAGCCCCGTAGCCATCCCGCCCGAACCAGATATTGCCCTTCGAGTCCTCTATGATTTCTGTGACCCAGTTCATGGTAGTTTGGTAGGGCAGCAGTTCAATGTCGGGTGTCGGGAGTTCAAACTCAGTGAAAAGGATGCCATCAAAACGGCAGACCTTGCCCCAAGTGCCCACCCATACGGTGCCGGATTTATCAATGAGTAACTGGGAAACCCGGTCGTTGCAGAGGCCGTCCTTGGTGGTGTAATTCGTTATGTTTTTCCCGTCGTATTTAGCAAGACCGCCGTGGATGCCGAACCACATATTCCCCTGCCTGTCCTCGGCGATGGCCACCACGGAATTGTCCACCAAGCCACTGTCAACGTTGAGATAAGTGAGCGTTTTCCCGTCAAAACGGGCCACGCCTTCGCCCACGGTCCCGAACCATAGGTTTCCATTTTTGTCCTCATGGATTTCCACCACGTAATCGGCAAGTTGTAGGTTGTTTGGGTCGGCGAGCAGGATGGCCTCCCCGGCTTTTGAATTGGATGGGCCGCCACATGAAAAGAGAAAAGCCACAGCAGGGAGCAACAGACAAACGGGTAAACAGGGTTTAATTTTCGTCATTTATTTTTTCTTGTAAATGTATGCTGCATTGAGCTTGAGTGGTTTTTTTGATTATAAAATAGTGTAAACGAGCTGTAAATCCTGCAAATCAAAGCTGAAACTGCGCCTAGTGCCCGTCATTTATCTTGCATGCTTCCTTTTTTTAAGACGATAAGTTTTACAACCAATGCCGCCGCTGTCCGTTTCACATCCCTTACCTTTGCCCCCTAATTTTCAATCACCCGAATGGAATCCACTGCCAAGCAATCCGTTGATTACAAGCTACTTGGTAGGGTCATCGCACAGGCGAAACCCTACCGTGGCACGCTGGTGCTGACCGCAGTGCTGGCCGTGGTGCTGGCGCCCATCGCCATCCTGCGGCCCTGGCTCGTGCAGCGCATGGTGGACGACCACATCTTCCACGGCGACATACCGGGCCTCACCCAAATGGCGCTGCTCTTCATCGGGGTGCTGGTCTTCGAGTCAGTGCTGCGCTATTTTTTCCTCTACTCCTCCAACTGGCTGGGCCAGTCCGTCGTGCGTGACCTGCGGGTGCGGGTCTTCAACCACATCACCTCGCTGCGGCTCACCTACTTCGACCGCACGCCCATCGGCATCAGCACCACCCGCACCATCAGCGACATCGAGAACATCAACTCCGTGTTCTCCCAAGGGCTGATTACCATCGTGGCCGATTTCATCACGGTCTTCGTGGTGCTGGGCGTCATGTTCTGGGTGAGCTGGAAACTGACGCTGGTCTGCCTCATCACCATGCCGTTCCTCATAGCCGCCACCTATATTTTCAAGGAAGCCATCAAGACCTCGTTCCAGCAGGTGCGGGCGCAGGTGGCCATCATGACGGCCTTCCTCCAAGAGCGGCTTTCGGGCATGAAAATCGTCCAAATCTTCAATGCCGAGGCGCAGGAAATGGAAAAGTTCAAGGCCATCAACCGGGCCTACACCAAGGCCAATATTGACTCCATCCTCGCCTACTCCATCTACTACCCCGTGGTCGAAATCATCTCGGCGGCCTCGCTGGGCCTCATGGTCTGGTACGGCGCACGGGAGAGCCTCGTGAACGATGTTTCGCTGGGCGCACTGGTCGCCTTCCCGCTCTACCTCAACATGCTCTTCCGCCCCATCCGCATGTTGGCCGACAAGTTCAACACGCTGCAAATGGGCCTTGTGGCCGCCGAGCGGGTCTTCAATCTGCTCGACCGCCAAGACCAAATCAAGAACGAGGGCCGCATTTTGCCACAAAGAAAACTGCGTGGCGAAGTGGCGTTCCGCAACGTCTGGTTCGCCTACACCGAGCAGGATTGGGTGCTCCGCAATGTGAGTTTCGACATAAAACCCGGCGAGACGCTGGCCATCGTGGGCAGCACCGGGTC
>JALOMF010000479.1 GCA_025455635.1 Saprospiraceae bacterium
GTGGGCACAAAGCCCTGCGCCACCATGTAATCGAAAGCAGCCTCCACGTTGATGATGCCCATGCCGTAGGTATTGTCCTCGCCCGGCGTCCCCAAATCGGTGCAGGTATGGTACAAGGCCAGTTTAAGTTCCTTGGCGGTCGCATCCGGGAAGGCTTCCTTGAGCAGCAGGATGGCCCCGCTTACGTGCGGTGCGGCCATGGAGGTGCCATTGTAGAAATCGTAGCCGCCACCGGGCACGCTGGAGCGCACGTTGAAGCCGGGGGCCGAAACTTCCGGCTTGATGAGCAGGGAACCCGTGCCACCGCACTGCGATGGCCCCCTGCTGGAAAAACTGGCGATGGGGAATTGGGGATTGTTGCCATCGAGTGCCCCTATGGAAAATAGGCTGACCTCATGGGTGTTGATGTTCTGGGGCCTACCGATGGTGCCAGTACCGGGGCCGTCGTTGCCAGCCGACCAGACCGTGGCAATGCCCGCTGCCTCCAGGGCCGCCTCTACGCCGACATAGATGCTGCCGCAATCGGAGACCATCATGCTGTCGGCTGGGATGCCCCATGAGTTGTTGATGACGTCGGGAATATCATCGGAGGTGGCGGGGTTGCCGTCGGGGTCGAGCGCCCATTGCAGCGAAAGCGCCAGGCCCTGCGTGTTTTTGCCGCAGACATACAACATGGGCGAAGCAATCCACTGGGCATTAAAGGCAACGCCGATGGTATCGTTGTTCAGCCTGTCGAGGCCCAACACCGTACCTGCTACGTGGGTGCCGTGCGTCTGGCAATCGAAAGGCTCGGTATTGGCGGGCAGGAAGGTCTGCGGGTCGAGGTCCAACCAGGCCTGCTCCTGCGGTACGTACAGGCCCCGGTAGTGGGCCTCCAAGGCCGGGTGGGTCGGGTCAACGCCCGTGTCGGCGATGTAAGCCTTGCGCCCGTAGCCGGTATATCCCTTCGCCCATAGCGCAGGGGCCTTGATGGCACCGAGGCCCGGTTCACGACCATTGGGCGAGGCGGGTGGTGCTGTGCATCCACTTTCGGGAGATTGCAACACTGCCGGCCTGTTCAAACCGACCCATGCCACGTCGGGGTGCTGGCTGAGCGCTGCTATCGCCGGAGCCTTTGCTTCCAAGAAAACGGCATTGGTAATCCACAAAGGCTGCACTGTGCCTTTTTGGACGTCGGACAGGTTTTCCAAAAAATGGCGCAATTCGACTTGGGTCTGCCCTGCTTTTTCCTGCAAGGCCATGATGACCGCTGTGGCCCGTTGCGGGGCAGGCGCTCGTTGCGCAGTGAGTTGGGCATCGAGCGCCGCCAAGTCCACTTGGTCGGTCAGCAGGACATGGATGGAATGGAACCCATCGGGTGCCGCTTCGATGGCCTGCTGCAAGTCGGCGGCGATTTTTTCGGATTGGAGGCCCTGGGATAAGAGGCTTATCGTGGCAAACAGGAACAAGAAAGGAGTAAGAATTGACTTCATATTGACGGATTAGCTATGATGGCTTTTTTGGGGAGGCGCAATGCGTTACATGAAATATGGGGGTGTTTTTGTTCAATAAATATGCACGGTTGAACATGGTACAAGTTGGTTGGATTGGTGTAATGTCAAGGCCGTTTTTCAACCTCATTTCGCATTTCCCCAGCAATTCCTCATCACCGCACCAGCGTCACATCCCCTTGCATCAACCTTGTGCTTCCATCAATCAGCTCGATTTCAGCGTACCAAACGAAAACTGCTGGGTTCATGGTTTCGCCCAGGTGCTCTCCGTTCCAGCCAAAGGCCGGGTTGTTCGGTTGGAAATCATAGTATTCAAACACCGACTCTCCCCAGCGGTCGAAAACCAGGAAACTGCGGATTTTTTCCAAGGCGTTGCCGCCAGCGTAAATCATGAACACGTCGTTTGTGCCGTCGCCATTCGGCGAAAAAGCGTTGGGAACGTAAATCGGGGCCTCTTTTTTCACAAAAATCGTTATCACATCCGACGCCGTGCAGCCCTCCTTGCTCGTCACTTTCACGAGGTAGCTCGTCTGTTGTATGGGGCTGGCCAGCGGCGTCAGGCAGTCGGCGCAGCTCAAAGTGGCGGCTGGCGACCACTCCACGAGGCCGATTTCTTCCTCCGGCAAATTCACCTGTGCATTTAGTTGGTAGCTGTCGCCAAGGTTCAGCAGTACATCGGCATCCAACTCGACTTCCACCACGGGTGGTTCGGGCAGGTAGGCTACATCGGTCAGCTCGCAGCCGTTGGCGTCTTGCACCACCAGGTTGAATGTGCCGGGGGACAAGCCAGTGACCACGGCCAGATTTCCAAAGCTCGACCCGCCGTCCACTGAAAACTGGTAGGGTGGGGTGCCGCCAAAAAAGTCCATGAACTCGATGCTGCCAGTTTGGTTGAGGCAGCTTGGCGCCAAGGTTTCCACCTCAAAATTTTCAAAAACCACCTCGGTCACCGTCACCACATCGGTATCGGAGCAGCCTGTGCTGTTGTTGGTCACGGTGAGCAGGTATGTGCCGGGTGCGCCCACGGTGGGTGTCAACCCGTTTGCGCCAGCGACCATGCTGCCATCGGTGGTCGTCCAACTCGCCGTCCAAGCGCCTGTCGGCAAATCAGTGCTTCCTGTCAGGCTGCCCACTGTCTCCGAGCAGTTCAGTTCGATGGATGGGCCAGCTTCCACCAGCGGCAGCTCGCCGTCCAAGTCCACCGTCACTTCGTCGCTGTTCTCGCAGCCGTTCACGGTGTTCACGATGGTCAAAACATAGGTGCCGGGCTGGTCAATGGTCGTTTGGAGGGCATCTGCCGGGCCAGCGAAATTGCCGTCAACCGTCGTCCATGCATACTCAAACTGGCTGCCCGTGCTGGAGCCACTGCCGTTCAGTTCCGCAGTTTGCTCCAAGCAGGTAAGGGTTGCTGGAGGCAAAATGCTGACGGTCGGCTCGGTCTGGTTCACTTGCACGTTCACCTGCGAGGTGGATGTGCAGCCGTTGGCGGAATTGGTCACGGTCAACACGTAGGTGCCGCCAGCATTCACGGTTGGGGTGAGCGAGCTTGCCCCGTTGACGATACTGCCGTTGGTGGTCGTCCAAGCGTAGCCAAAATCAGGCCCTTGCGAAGCCGAGCCGCTCAACGAGAGCGATGGACTGGCGCAAGTCAAAGTCGTGCTTGGCCCAGCATCGGCATCTGGCAAGTCCACGGTCTGGCCCAGGAGCACCTGTGCCGTGTTGGTGCAGCCCGTGGCCGAATTGGTGACGGTGAGCTGGTAGGTTCCCGGCTCGTTCACCGAAGGTGAAATCGTGTTCGCTCCGCTCAAAATATTGCCGTCGCTGGTCGTCCAAGCATAGCCAAATCCCGCACCAGTGCTGCTGCCAGCTCCGCTCAGGTTCAGGCTCTGCACGGTGCAGGTCAGTTCGCCGGGGGTGGCTGCGGCTGCGTTGGGCGGCGTGGTGTTTTCGTTGATGGTGACGCTATTGGTTGTTTCGCAGCCATTGACCGTGTTCGTGATTTCAAGGATGTAAACGCCCGGCTCGGTGATGGTCGGGGTGAGCGTAGTCGCACCGCTGGAAATGGTGCCGTTCGTCGTCGTCCACAAGTAGCTGAAATCAGGGCCAATGGAGGAGTCGTTGCCGTCCAGGTTGAGCTGCGTGACGTTGCAAGTGAGCAAGCCGTCCGGTCCCGCATCGGCGCTGGGAGCTTGGATGTCCTGCGCCACTGTCACGCTCGAAATCGTGGTGCAGTTGCTGGCTGTATTGGTGATGGTGAGTAAATACGTGCCGGGTGCGTTCACGGTGGGCGTCAAAGTGTTTTGGCCGCTTTGAAATTGGC
>JALOMF010000480.1 GCA_025455635.1 Saprospiraceae bacterium
AGTTGATTTTGAAGGTTCACATTCGCAAACTGAAAATATCTATGAAGTATTAGTGTACCACCGCCCGATTGGTGCAAGAGCGGATGCGTTAGTTGGCTACTCGCTTTTGAAATAGGCTTTCGGCTGCACTACTATTCATAGTGTTATGCTTGTTTTTTATATCTGCAAACAAAGTGTTGTCTTTAGCTTTTATGTCAAATCCACTTAAATTCCCAACTTCGTACCCTTCAATCCCACCCAGCACTTGTTCGTGGAAAGTGCCGATAGAATTGTTCACAGACTTGTCTATTTGCCTTAAAATTTCGCCTTCAATCAAAGCCTCTTCATCAATACTGTTGAAGCTGGAATCAAATGTAAGCTTCACGGTATCTACCTTGTTCTTGTAGAACTTCTTCTTAGTGATGGTGCTTTTCGCCTTTAGGTAAGATTTGTGCAGATTGGCAATACAAGTCAACATGTACTCGTCAGAAATGAAACCCACATATTTATTTGCCATGAAGAATTGATTTATATTTTTTCGCAAAAATAAGACAAAAATACCATTCATTAACCAAGTTTGTCTTTTCGTCCACAATACCATTCGTCAGCAGCGCCTCATGGAAAGGCCGATACGAGATATTCTCTTTCGTGCGGTGCAGCGCCCCGTCAATGCATTTGCTGAGGATGGCTTGTATGTTCTCTTTTGTTGCTTTAAGCATTTTGAATTGGGTTGTGCTCAAGTTGAAACCCAACAATTGACCATATTTATGGATTTTACCTACCCAAATCCTTCTTCTGAGGCCAAAATCAAGTTCTGGAACAAAAATTGAGAAATTTAAAGTCTGTTCCTAAATTTGTCAACGGAAACAAGCATACTCCAATTGACTTACTCGTGCCATATTCCCGCCCACCCCAGAAAAAAAGGCGTTGGTTCAGGTAAATCAATAGTAATCATTCCAAAAACAACGGATTCTCGGAATGGGCTTGACGGCGCTTTTCCTTTCACACAATTTTTCATGAAAAATTATTTACACATCCTCTTTCTGCTGCTGGCTGCACAACAGCTTTCGGCGCAGGCGCCCGGCTACCTGGGCAAACGCTTCTATGCCCATGCCAATGGGGTCTTCTCGGTGAGTGGCGGCCCCACGGCCAACAACAAGGGGCTTGATGACTACTATGGCGAGTCCGGTGGCGGCTTCGGCATCAACTACCACTATGGCCTACAAGCGGGCTATGCCATTTCCCGTCACCAAGCGATAGTGCTGATGGGGGGCTACCTGAAGACGGGCATGTACACCGATGCCCAAACGCCCACCATATTCGATAGTGATTTCAACTCCGACCTACACGAGCTTTTCTTCAACCTCAAGGGTGTGAGCACTGGCATCGGTTACCAGTGGTTTAAGACGAAAAAAGGAGCCATTGCCCCGTTCGGCGTTTACGGCCAGCTGCACCTGCGTGGCACTTTTGTCACAGGCGAGATTTTGGATAAAAAAACGACTTACCCCTTTGGCGACTTCCCCGGCCAGCACCGCCCACTTGGCATTGACCCCAAGTACACGATAATTTCGGTGGGTCTTGAGCTGGGTCACAACGCCATCATCAACGACAAGTTTGTGCTGAACTACGCCGTGCAGTTCAACTGGCCGCTGCTTCAGACAAAATATCTCAGTGGTTGGCTGACTGGCAACTCCGAGCTTTCCTACAGGTCATTTGATTACGAGGCTTACAATCAGTCCAAGTTTGAGGAAGGCGCTGTATGGCGCCTCGCCAAGCACGAGCTTTTTGGGGTCAAACTTGGCTTTGGCCTGCTTGCTTTCTGATATTTCCCTTTCAAGTCAACCTCATTCATCGCACCACCAAACACGATTTCTGATGAAATTAAATCTGATTTTATTCGCAGTTTTTGCGGCATTGGCCATTTCTTCCTGCAAAAAATACGAACCGCAGTACGATGGCCCCTACTCCGACGGCGATACTCCCAAAGTGGAAAGGCGCCACGAAATCATGTACATCGGCACTGGGAAAGTAACCCTGCTCGACCTAACCTTGGGGTCGCCCAAAAAGCTGCTCAGTGCACCTGCGAACGTGCAACTCGGCTCCATCAACAATACCCACGACCTCATTGCCTGCCAAGCGCCCGGCAACCCCATCGCTATCATTGACAGCAACGACGTGCTGGTGGCCACCATACCCGGTACCGAAGGTGTGGACTGGTTCGAGTGGCATCCCAACAACCAGACATTGGTCATGCTGGAAGATGGCATCGTCACCACCTACGGCCCATCGGTCGAGCTGGCCGACACTGACCTGAACGACGTGTTGCCATCGGGTGCCAGCAGCAAAAAAATCAGTGGGTTGGTCGTAAAGGAAGATGGAACCATGTTCTTCCTGTCTAGGTTCTACGGTTCCTTCGAGTACAAGCAGTTCATCAACGTACGTTACCCTGCCAGCACTGGGCTGCAGGACCAGTACCAGTTTTTGCCACAGTTCCCAGCCATGACCTACTTGCGGGCCGATGCCGACTTCAAAACCTTGACCATCGGGTCGAGCGAATACCTCGATGAAGAGTCGCACACTTATTCGCCAGCCGACAATTACGTGCAGAGATGGGGTTACGTACCGTGGCTTTCCTATTCTCCCGATGGCAAAAACTACGTGTACATTGATGACGATAATTTCATGTACATGCCAAACCTGAACGCCGATCCCTATTCGTTAGGCAGTGAAGCGACGGCACTTGACTGGTGAGCTGTCACCTTGAACACCTTTGTTTTATCATAAAAAAACAGTGATGAAAAAACATATTCTACTGCTGGCCATCGCTCACCTAACCACAGGAGCGCTCCATGCCCAAGACTTCAACAACTACACGCCCATCGAGTGCAAGGGCAATATCCCGAAGGACTATATCACGTCCTCCGCCGACAAGTACAAAAAGGAAATTGAAAAAATAGAGGGAAGCAACCTGCGCCGCCGGGAAGAAAAAGACCGCAAGCAGTTTGCCCTCGAAACCAATTTCGTGCTCGACGACCTGCTGCAAAGCGGCCTCGTGCTCTTCAACGACGAGGTGACCGTTTACCTCAACGAAGTGATGGCCAAGCTGCTTGAACAGCCCAGCGGCGGCAAGTCCAGCAAATCGGCCAGCAAAAAGGACAAGGTAGAGGTGTACGCACTGCGCTCTACCAGCGTCAACGCATTTGCCACCGACCGTGGCCACATCTTCGTCACGCTTGGTTTGCTGGCGCAATTGGAGAACGAGGCCCAGCTTGCCTATATCCTGGCCCACGAGCTGGTACATGCCGAAAGCGGCCACTCCCTTGAGCTGTTCTTGGAGACCAAGCACCTCGACAAGAACTCCCGCAGCAGCGACGTGCTCACCGAGTCGGTTTTTGATGAAAACTGGGTGGCCAAATGCGCCTACTCCAAGGAGCTGGAAACCGAGGCCGACACCAAAGGGCTGGACCACCTGCTCAAGACCAAGTACAGCACCGCCACCCTCAACACCGTCTTCGATGTGCTCAAGTACAGCTACCTGCCTTTCGACGACGAGGTTTTCGACAGCACTTTCTTCACATCCGAAGCGTATATTTTCCCTGCCGACTACCGGCTGGAAAAAGTGCAGGTCATCAGCGGCGAGGACGAAGACACCGACGACAAGGCCAGCACCCACCCCAATATTGCCAACAGGCGCAACAGCTTGAAAAATGCCCTAAAAAGCACCGACGAACAAGGCCGCTCCAATTACCTCGTGTCGGAAGAGCGCTTCAAAAAGCTGCGCCAAATGACCCGTTTCGAGCTGCCAATGCTGCACCTGCACCGCGACGAATGGCCCGATGCCATCTACACTTCTTATCTTTTGCTGAAAGAATACCCAGAGAGCGCCTACCTCAAAAAATGCATTGCGAAAGCACTCTACCTCCAAACGAAAGGCGAAAAAAGCAGCTACGTCAACGAAAACGTGCCCAGCCACGAGGATGTGGAGGGCGAGTCGCAGCAGGTTTATCACTTGCTGGAGAAACTGGACGGCAAGGAGTCGGGCATTTTGGCATTGCGTTACGCTTGGAAATTGCACAAGCAGATTCCGGAGGACAAGGAGCTGATGGCCATCGTCGAAGACCTGTTCATCGAACTGGCCACCGACTTCCAGGACTTGGAAGGCTTCAACGCTGCCCCGCCCAGCTCACATCAAATCGAAGCGCCCGCCCCCGCCCCTGCCGACTCCACCAAAGAAAAGGAGCGCTCCAAGTATGACAAAATCCGGGACCAGAAGACCAAGGAGACCACGCCCGCGGGCACCGAGTACTGGCGCTACGCCTTCACGGAATTCCTTGAAGCGGAAGATTTC
>JALOMF010000481.1 GCA_025455635.1 Saprospiraceae bacterium
CCAAGACTACACCCTGACGCCCAGCTACAATACCAAGCCGCTGAACGGCGTCACGACCTACGACATCGTGCTCATCAGGCGGCATTTGCTGAACATCCAGCCACTCGACAACCCGTACAATATCATCGCTGCCGACGTGAACCGCTCCGGCTCTGTGACGACCTTTGACTTGGTAGAAATGCAAAAGCTCATCCTGCAAATCACCACGGCATTCCCGAACAATACGCCTTCCTGGAGGTTCGTGCCAGCGACCCACACTTTCCCGAACCCTGCCAACCCGTTCAGCCAAGCCTTCCCAGAAGTGCTTGCCTTGGACGACATCATCGGCAACTACTGGACGGCCAATTTCGTGAGCATCAAAGTGGGGGACGTGAACGGCAGTGCCAACCCCTCGACCTTTGATGAAGGAGAAAGCGATGAGCGTGAAATGCATGACAACTCGCTGGTTTTCAGCACAAAAGATATTGAATTGGTTGCTGGCCGTGATTATGCCATCCCCTTCGTGGCGCACCCAGAACGCGTCATGGCCGGCTTCCAGTTTACTTTGGATTTTGATGAAAAAGCGCTTGATTTCCAGTCGGTGCAGCCTGAAAACGGCCTGCTTTCGGCCAACAACTTCGGCCTGCCGCAGTCGCTGGGCACCAGTGCGCTGACCGTGAGCTGGGTGAACGAAACGGGCAAGGCGCTGCACAGCGACGAAGCGGTGTTCACGCTGAACTTCCGGGCGAAGGCGGATGGACTTTTGTCCAATGCCTTGAAAATCAATTCTTTGCAAACGGCGGCTGAGGCGTACGCTGGCGATTTTTCAAGCAGCAGCACCGATTTCGAGACCTGGGGCGTTGGGCTAGCGTTTGAGCCGAGCGTGGCAGCCGAGGAGCAGGTTTCGCTCCGCAACTTCCCGAACCCATTTGCTGGCAAAACGACCCTCGAGTTCCAGTTGCCCACACCGGCACAGGTCGAATTCCGGTTGTACGACCCATTTGGCCGCTTGGTTAAAGCATGGACAAGCGACTACGAAAATGGCCGCCACACATTGCCGCTCGATTTGAGTGACATTAATTCCGGCATTCTTTTCCTTGAAATGAAAGCCAATCATCATAAGCGAATAATTAAACTGGTAAATGATTTGTAAACGAAGTTTATTAATTCATTTGTCATTAAAAAATACCCATGTTCATACCGATAGACCCGATTGAATCTACGATTCTATAGCCAGTACCGACTTTTGCTTTAATCAACTTACACACACATTACACAATTTTTTTTCTTGAAGCTCGGGCTGTCTAAAACCCGGTATCCAAATTCAAAAGGGTTCATACTATGAGAAAACGTCCCATGAACTTTTGAAAGGTACCAACAACCACAGGGCCTGGCGAGGGGAGCCGACTGCAAAATATGGCAGTAGCACCCTCGCCATGGTTCGGGTTGAGCGAATTAAGCGATGTTTATTTTTGATTTAAGATATAATATTGACGATATGATATTTAGGATTTTTGAACACGATTTTCGAAATATTTTACCAATAAAAATTATAGATACCGACCCTTTTTGGTGTTGTGAAAAATAATAGAATAATTATGTAGAATACCCAAAATTTATATTCCGATTATTAAACAAACCATGTCAAGCATTAGCATTTTTTGAATCAATCAATCATTTAATAATTTCAGTATCCCATGAGAGAATTCGAGTTTACTAAACCCTTCGAGCGCATCCCAACGACCATTTGGGGCGCTATTACAAGCGGGCCGCTTGTAGCTACACGCCTAGTTCGGGCAGTGGCATTGATGGGCCTGCTGCTGCTTGCGGGTTGGGGGAACACAGCCAATGCTCAATGCGCCCTCGTCTGCAACGGAGACCTGAACGTATCCCTCCCCGGCCCCGGCGACGGCTGCGAACTGGAGCTTACAGCGGACATTTTGCTGGAAGACCCTACTTCATGTGCTGGGGTGCACACTATCACGATAATGTCCCTGCAAGGCTTCCCGATTGCGAGCAGCCCCTTCGTGGACGAAACGCATGTAGGCGAGTCATTTTTGTACTCCGTGGCAGAGCCCGGCGGCAACTCCTGCTGGGGCACCCTGTCCGTGGAGGACAAGCTCGGCCCTGTAATCAGTGGCTGCGTTGACCGTGTAATCCCCTGCTTGAGCAACTACAAGCCTACGACGGACGGTGGCCTCGTGCCTGCGCCTACCGTCAGCGACTGCTCTGGCGTGGCCAGCTTCAGCTACACCGACATCATTGACCACGGAACCTGCTCTTCGAGCTACGTGGCCTTTATCCTGCGCACTTGGACGGCTACCGACATCCACGGCTACACGAGCACTTGCTCGCAGTACATCACGGTGCAGCGGGTTTCTTTGGCTACTTCCACGCCCGTTTGCCCAGCAAACGTTGAGCTTCAGTGCAATATCGGCTCGCAGAACACCAGCCCTGCGGCCACTGGCTACCCGACCATCAACGTGGGTGGCTTTAACTACCCGGTCATCCCCGGTGCCAACAATTTCTGTGAAATAGCTGCCTCTTACGTGGACGAACCGTTCACCATCTGCGGCGGCGGCAGGAAGATTCTGCGCACCTGGACCATCTACGACTGGTGCCTCCCGACCACGCCCGGCAACAACAACCCGTGGTCTTGCATCCAGGTCATCAAGCTGCACGATACAGTGGCGCCGACTATCACCTGCCCTGGCCCGATTGTGCAGGGAAGTGCCTCTGGCGGCTGTTTTGCCTCATTCAATTTGCCTGCGGCAACCGTTTCCGATGTTTGCTCGCAGTTCACCGTGAAGGTGCTGACCCCGTTCGGCATCGTCAACGGCAATGGCGGCCCTGTTTTCAACGTGCCAGTTGGTGTTCATAACATCACGTACATCGCCACCGACGAATGTGGCAACGTTTCACAATGCAATACTACCTTGACCGTTAGGGATGTGACCTCCCCCGTGGCAGCTTGCATTCAATTTACGACGGTCTCGTTGACTGACGATGGTACTGCTATCATGAGTGCTGTTTCTTTTGACAATGGCAGCTCCGACAACTGCGCCATTGACCACATGGTGGCTCGGCGCATGCCTTCTGACTGTGATACCGACGGTACGCCGTTCGATACCCACGTTCCATTCAACTGCTGCGATATTGGCGAGGATTTGATGGTTTCAGTACGGGTGTACGATGCCGCTGGCAATTTCAACACTTGCATGGTTGGTGTGGAGGTGCAGGACAAAATTGACCCAAAAATCACTTGCCCGCCGAACAAGACCATCCAGTGCTCCGACCCATCGCCGGTGGTCACGCCGCCTACTTTCAGCGACAATTGCGGTGGCGCTACGTGGGCGCATATCCAAACCGACAACCTGACGAACTGCGGCACAGGCTTCATTTGGCGCACCTACACCGTGACGGATGCAGGCGGCAGGACAGCCTCTTGCACCCAGACCATCACGGTCGTCAACAGCAGCCCTTTCAATGCTGCTGGCATCGTTTGGCCTTTCGATTATACGACGAGCACCTGCGGTACCAACCTCGAACCAGATGACTTGCCCGCTGGCTACAATTTCCCGACCATCTCTGAGGATGGCTGCGACCTCGTGGCCGTTACGCACAACGACCAACCCCTTTACACCAACTACCCGGCTTGCTTCAAGATTTTGCGCAAGTGGATTGTGATTGACTGGTGCCAGTACAACCCGAACCTGCCCGGCAGCCCTGGCTATTGGGAGCATGTGCAAGTCATCAAGGTGCAGGACGTGACGCCTCCAGTCATTGTTTGCCCCGGCAATATCTCGGTGCCTAGCCTTGACGCC
>JALOMF010000482.1 GCA_025455635.1 Saprospiraceae bacterium
ACGGAATACGACGATAGTGGGCAGGCACCAGAAGGGCGTCAGTGACAAACGCCTTAAAAGAGTAGCGATTTGACATCCCGACCCTCGGTCGGGACAAAATTTGTCAAATCAGCAAGTGGTCGTTAAACTTTTGCAGTCACCTGTTATCTAAAACAACGGTGTTTTCAATCATGCCGCCAACCTTTTTGCCATGAAAAAATCATTGTTACTCTTCGCCGCTTGTTGCTTCGCAATGGGTGCTGTACTTGCTCAAACGATTACTGGCTCCATTCAGCACGATGGCATCCAGCGCAACTATCGCCTGCACCTGCCGACCAACTTGCCTGCGGGCAGCCACCCGCCGCTCGTTTTCAACCTGCATGGCTTCACCTCCAATGCGCAGCAGCAGGAACTTTACTCCGGCATGAACGCCGTGGCCGACACCGCTGGCTTTATCGTATGCTATCCCGATGGCATCGGCAACGCTTGGAACGTCGGCGTTCCGGGCGGCAGTACCGCTGACGATGTGGGCTTTATTGCGGCGCTGATTGACAAATTCCACGCTGAGAACGGCATTGATTTGGAGCGGGTCTATTCCTGCGGCATGTCCAATGGGGGTTTTTTCAGCTACCGCTTGGCTTGCGAAATGGGCGACCGCATCGCCGCCATCGCCTCGGTGACGGGCAGCATGACCACGGCCCAATTGGATGCCTGCGACCCGGTGCGACCCATGCCCGTGCTCGAAATACACGGCGACGCCGACCTAATCGTGAACTACAACGGTGGCAACGGTACGGCCCCCATCCCGGACGTGTTCGATTTTTGGGTTGCTCAAAATGCTTGCGATGGAACCTTTGATGCTGAAAACTTTCCCGATGCTGTTCCCGGCGACCAGGCCACGGCCAAGTTCGTCGCCCATCGGCAATGTGCAGAGGGTGTGGAGGTCATACTGATTACCATCTTGAACGGCGGGCATACTTGGCCGGGCGCTACCCCAACCTTCATTTTCGGGCCTACCTGCCAAGACTTGAACGCCAGCCACGAGATATGGAATTTTTTCAGGCGCTTTAAACTTGATTTGCCTTCTGCAACGGGCGAACCTGCTGCGCAACAGCTTGATTTACAGGCTTTCCCGAACCCATTTGACAACGAGCTGCACCTCCAGTTGCGCAGCAATCAAATTGGCTTCGCAAGGGTTTTCGATGCAATGGGCAGGCAGGTTTGGGCGGGTGTGCCGGGAAACGGAATTGACACAAAGGACTGGCATGCTGGGGTGTATTTTGCATGGATACAGATTGGAGGGAGGCATTTAACGCAAAAGCTGATGAAAGGCTGAGGTGTGTGTTATATCCGCTGGCACAGTTACGCATTTCAATAAAAGCGAATCGTTGCTACGGTCTCCGACCACAGGTGTCGGAAACCTGCACTAAGCTGCTGTCCAACGATTTTTCCTTCTTGCTAAAAATGCCGGCTGCGAATCAAGCTTTGCAGCCGGCATTTTTATTTGCGCCCCCCGCTCAAAAAACTGTTAAACCTTGTTTTCCTGTGGTTAAGCAGCTGTTAAAGTCTGTTGCATTCAGGCAACCGTTGACTCTATAAACCGTTCATTGTCTGCAAATTGCGGCGGCATCTCCAGGGAAAGCCCAGTGGTGCCGACGTAACGAATCCAAGAACTTGGCGTCTTTACTTTCGTCAGGCGAACGGAAAGACGTAATTTTGACGGCATTTTGAATTTCAACAAAATCAAAAAAATCAAATCATGTTAAAGAACACATTTTTCGCACTGCTTTTCACCGCAGCCTTCGCCTTCAAGGCCGAGGCGCAGCGCATCGCTTACGTGGACGTGAAGGTCATCCTCGAAAGCATTGACGAATACCAAAAGGCACAGGACGAACTCGACAAAGTGGCCGCCACTTGGCGCTCGGAGATTGCCCAAGAATACGACAATATCAAGGGCCAGTACAACCGCTACCAAGCCGAACAGGTGCTGATGAGCGACGAGGCCCGCAAGAAAAAAGAGGACGAAATCATGGAAATGGAGAAGAAGGTGCGTGAACTCCAGAAGGAGAAATTCGGCCCAGAGGGTGCCCTCTTCCAGCGCCGCAAGGAACTCGTGCAGCCCATCCAAGACCGGGTGTACGCCGCCATCGAGGACTACGCCAGCGACCGGGGCTACGATTTCATCTTCGACAAAAGCAGCGCCGCAGGCATGCTCTTCGCCAGCCCCAGCTACGACAAGACGAGTGATGTGCTGGATAAGCTGAAGCGGAAGTGATTCGATTGCGGATTGCGGATTTACGATTTCGGATTGGATGCCATGCTAAATGGATTATTACTTAACGACGAATTAAGCTGTTCACCCAATCCGAAATCCGCAATCCAAGAATCCGCAATCCTTCTACAACCTTTTTGCTAATTTTGCACACTTTATAAAACGGAAAACCCGCTGCAAGGCCCTGCCTGCCGATTTGAGGCAGAAAAAGCGCCGGAGGCGAGGCATACCATGAAAAACTTTTCCTGAACAATGACTAAGATTTTTGTCAAAGCAAGTTTGTTTGCCGCACTGTTTGTTTGCTTCGCAAATTTGGCGCAAGCCCAAAAGTTCGGCTACGTCAACTCTGGCGCCATACTGACCCAGTTGCCGGAAATGAAGCAGTTGGAATCCTCCTTGGAGGCATACCAAAACATCCTGAAAAAAGACGGTGAAGCCAAAGTCGCCGCCTTTCAACAAAAACAGGAGGCCGCTGCCCAGAAAAAACAACGTGGCGAAATGACGCCAAAAGAGGAAGAAACCGTGACGGCTGAACTGCAAAAAATGCAGGAAGACCTCTACGCTTACGGCCAAAAAATGGAGTCCGACCTGGCTGCCAAGCAGCAAAAGGACATGGAACCCATCCTCAACAAAGTGAACACTGCCATCCAGGACGTGGCCAAAGAAGGTGGCTTTCAGTACATTTTCGATGCCCAGTCTGGTGTCATCCTCTACGCCGACGAGTCCAGCGACGTGACGAAGCTGGTGAAGGCGAAGCTGGGGATGCAGTGATTCGAGCTTGTGGTTTTCAGTCAACGCCATGACTTGACAGCACTCGTAAGCACAGTTAAAAAGCGCTATCCGCAACTTGTTTTTTCAACTCGGATTGCGCTTTGAAATAATAAAAAAGACAAGGCCATCCCGGATTTGGGGGTGCCGATAAAAAAGCCTCTTGTGTAATTTTGAGAATTTCGACAGCTCAAAAACACAAGGGGCTTCTTTGTTTAAAACAACCACTGGCACGGGCCTTTCCGTTAAAGCCAAACAGGCATCTTTGCACTTCCGCCAGTCCAAACACCTTCCTTATCCAGCTGCTCAGAACCGCTTGGCTGTAAGCATGGCAAGCGCCGAACTTTAGTTTCACAAACTATGGCCATGAAGACCCCCACCCCTGAGGCTGCGCCCACAGTAGCCTTGGCTGGTGGTTTTCTTCTGGGCCAAATTGCGTAATTGGAAAGCAATGCCCGGCAACTGCAATGACGCCAAAAAACAGGAAGCCGGTACCAAATGACTTCGGTACCGGCTTCCTGACTTCGAATGCCATCCAGAACTCCTTGGAAATTCCTTCTGGCTCCTGTGCGAAATGGCTTTTACCATTTCACAATCAACTGATAATCAAACCGTTGACTCACTATTTAATCACCAGCATATCGTGCATGATGTTCAAGGTTTCCAGTAGGTAAACATCTTTTTTGACGTCTTTCAGCCATTCGTCATTGCGGCCTTTCTTGCTCTCGTCAGCGTTGATGCTAGGCAGGTCGGCAGGAAGGTTTTGTAGGCTGTTCAGCGTGTGCTCTGTGTCGTCACGGAGCGCCTTGATGCGCCTTGCCCGTTGGTCAATTTTCTGGAACAACTCGTTCGACTTGATACGGGCGTTTGCCAACTCCTTGATGCGGGGCAGGTTGGCAAGCGAATATACCTTCTGCCCAAATGGCACGGGGTCTATTTGGTCCCAAACCATCGGGAAGTCCTCTTCTTTTTCGCCAGTTTCAACATAGAGCCAGTTGTCGGGCAGGATGATGTCGGGCACCACGCCCTTGAGCTGCGTTGAGCCACCGTTCACCCGGAAGAACTTCTGAACCGTGAGTTTCACCTCACCGAGCGGCTTCACTTCGGGGTTGCCACGCACCACTTGGTCGAGGTCGAAGAAGCGCTGCACGGTGCCCTTGCCGAAGGTCGAAGTGCCCGTGCCAACGATAACAGCCCGTCCATAATCTTGCAGCGCTGCCGCAAGGATTTCGGAAGCGGAGGCGCTGAACTGGTCAACCATGACGATGAGTGCGCCGCTGTACTGTACCGATGGGTCGTCGTCGGTGAGTACCTCTGGGGTGCGTGAGCGGGATTTCACCTGTACAATGGGGCCTTCTTCCACGAAGAAGCCGCCCATTTTAACCACATCACGCAAGGAGCCGCCACCATTGCCACGCAGGTCAAGGATGATGCCCTGCACGTTGGCTTGGCCCAGTTTTTCGAGTTCCACGGCGATGTCT
>JALOMF010000037.1 GCA_025455635.1 Saprospiraceae bacterium
TGCCCAGTTCAAAGATGCTGTCCTTTTGCGCCGTCACCAGCAGGTAGCGGTCGGTCACGGGCGTCACCTGCCCGCCATCGTGGACGAGCCGGATTTCGCTTACGTAATACTGCAAACGGGTGACCCGGAAGGGGTAGCCCATCTCGGCGGTCGCCGTAGTGTTGAGTGCGAAGGACTGTTCGCCCAGCTTCGGGTGGAGGTGCAGCGCCACGTCCATTTGGGCAAAAAGCCCATTGGCAAGCAGCGAAAGGAGAAGGAAGTGTAAAAATCTGTTCTTCATAAAAATTGGATTTTGAATTTTTAAAATGGATTTGCTGTTTGCTGCGCCACCACGTTTCGCATGGCGGCGCAGCGTGAGATTTTATTTTTCCAAAACAATCTTCCGGGTAGCGAAAAACGCCCCACTCCGAATGGACAGCAGGTAAATCCCGCTGGAAAGGTTGCCAAGGTTGAATTGGTGGACTTGAGCGCCGCTCTTTTCTGTCAAAAGTTTCCTCCCCGTCAAATCGGAAATCTCCAATGAAACCTCATTGCCTGTGGGCAATTCAGGCAGGCGCACGAGCAGGTTGCCGGAGGTTGGGTTCGGAGAAACGGAGATGCGGCTTTCCCAAGCCTGCTCCCCGGCTGCGCTCACTTCGCCAGGCACTACTTTTGTCAGGCTGTTTTGCAGGCGGTTGGTGAACCAGATTGCACCGTCAGGCCCTACTTTGATGCCCGTCAGGCCCGCTTGCCCGGTGGCGATGCGCCCTAGTTCGGCGAAGCCGTTCTCGATGTCATAGATGTAAATGTCGCCGGAAGCGTAGTCGCCGACGAGGAGGCGGTTGCCCATCACCTCGATGCCGCAGGGTCGCTCGATGCTGTCCTGCACGATGACCTCCCAAGTCACCCCGCCCATTTCGGAATGTTCCGCCAGCGGCTCGTTGATTTCCGGCAAGGTGTTGACGACGCTGCCGGAGTTGATGTCGAGGCGCAGCACTCGGTCGTTGCCGTTGTCCACAGCATAGAGCCAGCCGGTGGCTTTGTCCAGCACAAGGTGGCTCGGTACGAAACCGTCCTTTTTTACCTGTATCTCCGTGTAACGGCGCACGATGCCGTTGGCGTGGTCGTCGTTGCCGGGGCCGTGGTCGCCCCGGAAGTCATAGCGCACGATGGTCTCGTTCCAGCCGTCGAAGGCCCAGAACGCGTTCCCACCTTCGCTGGCAATGCCCATGCTGTACGGGCTGCCGTGCAACATATCGAGGTGGCTGCCATTGCCACCGGAGGGCTGGGCGTAGATGTCGGGGTCACTCGACCAAAGGGCAGGCCCTGTGAACGTGCCGTTGTTGTGGTTGGCGTCCTGAACGCCGGGCGAGGTGGCGAAGTTGAAATTTTCGCTGAAAGCAATGCCCGTCGGTAGCGACATGAAATGCCAGGCGTTGCCGTCCACCCGTTGCAGGAATTCTGGGTTGGCGTCATCCGGGTCGTAAATGGTCAGGGTGCTGCCGCCGAGGGCTTCCGTCCGCTCGTTGACGACCCACAGCTCGTTTTTACCCAAAATTGGGAAAAAGTCGAGGTCGGTGGGCTTGTCGAGTTGGTTTGCGGAGGTGGCGATGGTAGTAAAAATGGGCGCTGCCAGCAGGTACTCGTCAATGCGGTTGGGCGCTACGACGTGCGGGAAAATTTCCGTTTCAGCAGACAAGCTGTTGTTCGCTGCTTCCTCGTCCGAGCCGCCGTTGACTGCCGTGATTTCTACCGTGACATCATACAGGCCGCTTGCGTCTGCCGTCCAAGGCGTCGGGTGGTGAAATTCATATTCGGTGAACGGCTCGATGTTCAACCCACTTTCGGTGGCAACGACGGGCACTCCTCCGTTGATGGAATAGCTGATTTCGAGTGAAGTAATGGCGCTGACACCGTTGTTGTAAATCGTGGTGGAGATGTGGTTTTCCGCCATTTCCTCGCCGTACTTCTGGGCGTGAACCTTGTCCAATTTGGCATCCAACAGGGCGGGCACTTGCACAGTTACGTTGTCAATAGCTCCGCCGTAGAGCCAGCCGCCGCCGTCATCATAGTGGAAGGCGATGAAAACGCTGTCGTGCCCGGCATGGGCGCTCAGGTCAATCAGGTGGGTATCCCAACCGCCGTGACCGTGCAGGTCCTCCACCTCCTCCCAAGTGGTCAGGTTGTCGGTCGAGACCTCGACGGTCAGCCGCTCGGTAGCGCCCTGGAAGACGTTGGCTTGAAAAAACACGTCCACCGACAGCACGGCGGTGCTCACCGCCGAGAGGTCGAGCGGTGGGGTAATGAGGTAGTCTTGGCTCTTGTTGCAGTTGCAGTCATCGTCGTTGGAAGCGGCGATGCGGGTAGAGCCATTGGCGGAGACGGTCCAGTATTGGCTTGAAAGCGCCGAAGGCGTTCCGACCTTCCAGCCGCCATCCGAGGCGAGGGTCTGGTTCGACCAGCTTGCGGGGACGCCGCCGCTTTCAAAGTTCTCCGAAAAAAGGACTTGCGCCCCGACTATGGTCGGGGCGGTAGCGAAAAGGAAAAAACAAAGTGAGAGTAAGGTTTGCTTCATGATGACAGGATTTTATGATTAGGTGAAAAATGCTTGTGACTCGAAAAAACTGGCAGCGGCAGCCTCCCACTTGCGTGGGAAGCTCGCCGCCAGCCAGCTTATTTAACCCCAAAAAACCAAATCTTTTAAGGCGAAAACGCCCTGTTAAAAGTTGAACCGTCATGGATTTATGATGATGTTGATTTCGTAGTCATCATAATTGTCGCGCTCATCGTCGGAATGCACCCATACCGTCCACAAAGTGGTGGTGGTAGTGCCGCCAACCACATAAATGCCCCTGATGGTGTATTGCTTTTCATCATGCACCAAACCGAATTGGCTTGGCACAACAACCCCTGCGGTGTCCAATATGCCCCAGGCGTATTCGTGCAGCGCGGCATTGTCGGTAGCTTCGGCAATGATGTGGATGGTGTCGCCATTCGCGAATACCTGACCTTCCTGTGGGGACAAGACCGTCAGTTCGGGCGATTCAAAGTCGTCCGCCCCATCGTCGTTTTTTGCGCAGGACAGTAGCCCCAGCAGGGCTGTTGCCAAAAAGAGGGCTGTCTTTTTGTTAAGTTTGATGCTCGCAGTTCCCATACGTTTCAATTTTGTGCGTACCGCCAGCAGCGGTTCAATTAATCTCCATTTGTAGCATCATGCCGCTGTCCTCGTGTTCAAGGTTGTGGCAATGGAATACGAACACGCCCTTTTCCTGACCGAATGCCGCGATGACCCTGACCTTCTCGCCGGGCATTGCCAGCACCGTGTCCTTCCAACCTTTTTCGTGCGGAAACACCTGCCCCCGTCCGCCCGTGCGGTCGAGCACTTGGAACAGCGCCCCGTGCAGGTGCATAGGGTGCGGGTCAATGCCCTCGGTGTTGTCGAAAGTCCACAATTCGGTAGCCCCTGCGGTGATGGTCTCGTCAATGCGGCTCTCGTCGTAGCTCTTGCCGCCGATGTTGTGCATCGCCATCATCCCGCCACCATGACCGCCGTGACCCCCGCCGTTGGAGATGTCGAACGAGCGGCTGCGGGTCGCCGAAGCTTCCGGCAATAGGGCGTAGCCGGATAGCACCGCTGGTATCTCGAAACTGTTCGTGCTGCTTTCTGCCACCTTGAACTTCAGGATGCTGAAAGCCTGCTTGCCCTGGTACTCGCCACCGTCGAAGGTTTTGCTTTCGAGGAAAACTTCCGACCCGACAGCCTGCCCGGCAAAGCTGACCAGCACATCCGCCCGCTCGCCCGGCGCAAGCAGTATCGCCGTCACCGCTTCCGGTGCAGCCAGCAGCCCGCCGTCCGAGCCGATGAGTATGAAGGCTTCGCCATTGCTCAAGGCAAGGTTGTAGATGCGCCCGTTCGAACCGTTCAGCAAGCGAAGGCGGTAGGTTCTGGCAACCACCTCCGCAAAGGGCGAATGGACGCCGTTGACCAATACGCTTTCGCCCAAGAGACCGTTCATCATGTCGGTCATGTCCGGCGAGTAACTGAAATTGCCGTTGGAGTCCGCCCGCTTGTCCTGAATGACGAGCGGCAAGTCGTATTCGCCGGAAGGCAAGCCGAGCGCCTGCTCCTCGGCATCGGTCACGAGGAAAAAACCAGCCAGCCCTTCGTAGGCTTGCTTGGCGGTTTTCATATCGGGGTGCGGGTGGTACCAGTAGGTGCCGGCACGGTTGACGACCGGGAACGCATAGGTGAGCGAGCCGCCCGGCTGTGCCACGTCCTTCGGGTGACCGTCCATGTTGGCGGGCGTGAGCAGCCCGTGCCAATGCAGGTTTGAAGCCTCGTTGAGGTTGTTCTGGAAAACAGCGTTCACGGTGTCTCCCTTCGTTGCGGTGAGCGTTGAGCCAAGTATGCCGCCGCTTTGGTAGCCCGACACGCTGGAGGTCTTGCCCTTGAAAACGCCTGCCGTCGTCCGCTGTGCCGACAGCGTAGCGGCGGTGGCGGGCATGGTGGGCGGCACGGGCAGCATCGCGTCGAATGCCCCCTCGACGACCTCCGTGGCTGCCCCGCCCATGTCCATCATGCCCTCTTTGTTGCAGCCGCCACAGGCGGTCAGCAGTACGGAAGTGCCGCCGAACAGCGCCACGCCCGTCCCTGCACACGCCAATCCTATAAATTTTCTTCTTTTCATGTTCGTGATTTTGAAAAATTGGGGCGGCATCCGGCCGCCCCTTTCACCCAATACCTATGAAGAAATTTTCACCCTCGCTCATTTAAAAAAGAATGCCGCAAGCGGATGAAGCAAGGCCGCCACTTGCGGGGTTTAAAAAAATCAGCTTCGCTCAGTTGACGGAAATCGTCTGGATACTGGAGTCCATTTTCGACATGTCCTCGCTCAAGACCATCTGCATCACGGTGTAGGAACCTGGATTGTTGTAGGCATGGGAGGGGCTTTCGTCCGTGCTGGCCGCCCCGTCGCCGAAGTCCCATTCGCTGTGGTGGGCATCGGTGGCACAGGAGGTAAACGTGATGGACGTGCCAGCGGTCACGGTGGCGGCGCTGGCAGTGAAGCAAGCGACCGGCTGCTTTACTTCCTCGTCTTTCTTACAGGAAGCAACAGCGAATACGGTGCTGAAAAGCAGCCATGCGAGAAGTTTGAATTTCATAAAAACGTTGAATTTGAGTTTACAATTATTGATGGTAGCTGCCCGAAAACCTGACAGTTACGTTTAAAAATTGAAGTTCAGCCCCGTACGAACCCCCATCAGGTCGGGTTCGCCGTTGCGCCAAGCGTGGAGGTAGTAGCCTTCCAGCGAAAGGTCGAAGCGCCTGCCAATAGGGAACGCTACGCCAGCGCCGAGCCGGGCGTAGTTTTTAACCCCACTCCCTTGCCCGGTATGGTGTTCACCCTTGTAAATGCTGCCCGCCACCTCTGTTTCGTAATGTGCCATGAACGGCGACACCTTCATGCCAGACCAGCCGATGCTGCCGTAGGGATGCCAGGTAGCTTGCGGCAGCCCCTTGTAGCGCAAGCCCAGTCCCCAAAACGTCAACCTTTGGTTGGACACCTCCATTTGCAGGAAGCTGTGCTCCGGTGAGGGCAGCGGCAGCGTGGGCAAGCCAATGGCGGCGTCGGGAGCGAGGGCGTTGTAATGGAGCGTTGCCCGGTGCCAGTCCGCCGTCAGGCTGACCTTCCTTGAAAAGCCGACTGCCGCCTGAAAGCCGTACCCGTAGCCCGTCTGGTGTTCCATGTCGGGTTCGAGCGGGTAGAGCCAGCCAGCCGATGCGCCGATGCTGAACGACTTGGGCAGCAGGGCGTTGGCGGCTTTTTTGGTGAAGGGCAGGTCATCGGCGGGGAGCATAACGAGGTCGTTGTCGAGCAGGAAGGGCAAGCGGAATTTGTTTTCCAAAAGGGCAATGCCCAACGTTGGAAGCCCTTCTGGGGTCGCTGTTGCCGAGGTTTGTTGTTTGCTTTCTATGCCGCTCAACGGCATGGCGTCAACGCCCGCACCACTTTCGGTACTTGAAGTTGGAAAACCGGGGGCGACCGCTTGGGTCGCCTGTTCCCGGTTTTGCGTAGGGTAATCACCATTGTTTCTTGAAATAGCGGGATAGCTGTCAATGTGCTTTTGTTGGGCAAGACCTCGACCAGCAGCCATGAGGGGCAGTTCGGCGGCGAAGCTCCTTCGGGCGGCATTCGCTTCCCGTAGGGCGGCTTGCAGGGCGGCTACCTGCTCCCGCAGGTCATTGACCTCGCCGCAAGGTGTATTATTGGAAATTGGGGAATTAGGGAATTGGGTTGCATCCAATTTTTGGTTCAACGCCGTCAACTGCGCCGTGAGGTTGGCGAGCGTGCGGTCTTGCTCCCGAAAGGTGAAGCCCCACCAGAGGTTCGATACCAAGAGCAGCAGGAGCAGGGCAGCAGCGGCAAGCTGCCAACTTCTGCTTGCAAGGGGCTGTGCCGTGGGCAGGTTGGCGTCGAGGCGATGGGAAAGCGCCTGCCAGTCCTCCCCAGCCGTGCGGTCGGAGGGGCGCAGGGAGCGCATTTTCTTTCCGAATTGTTCGTAAAAGTCGAAGTCTGACATGCTATGCTTTTTGAAACCGGGGCGACGGGCTTGCCGTCATTTCCCTATTCAAAAAGCTGGGGGGAAGGGTTGCCTGAGCAGGGAGATTTTTTAAAGCAACAACTTCAATAAATCCATCAATTGCCTGAGCCTCGCCCTCGCCTTGCTCAAATTCGACTTCGATGCTCCCACGGAAATGCCCAGCATCTCAGCAATTTCAATATGAGAATACCCCTCCACGGCGTACAGGTTGAGCGCCAGACGATAGGCGGGCGGCAGGCGTTGCGTGAGGCGCAGCAGTTCCTCGGCGGAAAGTTGGTCGAGGGATTCGCTGGGAAGTTCGGCGGGGGGCAGCAGCGCCTCGTCGAGTTCCAGCCAATCGGGTTCCCGCATCCGGTGGTGGTAGCGGTTGATGGCGGTGCGCACCACGATGACCCGCAGCCATGCGGTAAAAGGCTGCGACGGGTCGTAGCGACCGATGCCCGTGAAGACCTTCAGGAGCGCCTCGTTGAGCACCTCCCTCGCCTCGCCCGCATCGCTGCAATAGGGCAAAGCAACCGCCATGCCGTACGCGTAGAAACGGTCGTACAGCGCCTGCTGGCTGCGGCGGTCGTTGCTGCGGCAGCCGGACAGCAGCTCGTCGAGTGGCGGTTGCTTCATTTCCCCGGTTTATTGCACCAAGCTCTCGCTGCGGTCGTACTGGCAGCAGCCGTGCAGGTTGCTGTAAACAGCATCGTCCGACTTGTGCAGGGGCGTGTCGTAGCCCTTTGCGGCGATGGCTTTCTGTATGGCGTCCACGCTCGTCTTCTTTTCCTTGAAGGTGACGGTCAGCGTATGGGCGTCCACGTCCCACACGGCGGATTTAGCGCCCGCATCGAGTGCAGCATTTTGGATTGTTTTTTGGCACATGCCGCAGTTGCCGAGGACTTTGAAGGTCTCGGTGACGGTCGCCTTTTGCGCTTGGGCAGCGGTTGCGAGGAACGCCAGCAACAGCGCCGGGAGGATGATTTTTAGATTTTTCATAATTGCTGAATTGGTTTGGAATGCCGCCGCCATTTGGCTGGCGGCGGCATTGGTTACTTGACTTCTTTCAGGTCCATTTTGCAGACCGGACAACTGCCCGGCTTGTCGTAGGTCTTGTCGCCCTCGCATTTCATCGGACATTGGTAGGCGGCGGCTTGCTGCTCGCTGCCCTGATGGTGCTGGTGCTTGGAGTGGTCTTCCCGGCAAGCGGAAAAGAGGAAAATGGCGGCTGCGATGCAGCCCGCTTGGAACATACTTTTCATGTTTGAAAATTTTGATTTTAACAATGAATGAAGCGCCCGCTGGCTTTTTCAGCACGGACGGATGAAGGCAGGAAATCACCCGGCAAGTGGCAAATACGGCAAGCCCTCCCGGATTTCCGGGACGGCAGCAAAGCCCTTGCAATGGGTGGTGAGGCTATCTAACAGCGAAATGTTTGCTTGGAAACGAGCAGACTACGCCCATGCAGCGGCACGGGCGGTGCATGTGGTTGGAAAGAAATGAAATGCGCTGAAAATGCTGAAACGAGTATGACTGCTACCGGGGTGGGCGGCGAAATGAAGATGTCGGCCAGACTTTTAAGCGCCCAAGCTGGCAGTTCATCCGAAAAATCGGAGTTGGTTCTGGCAATGGAGATTTTGTTCTCGCAGCAGGGTTTTGGCTGGATTCCCGCCTTCTCGCATTTTCCGCTTGAATGGCAGGCTTGCGCTGGTTGCGCCACTTGCCGTTTTTTGGCGCAGCAACCGCCGGGAGGCAGCAACAGCGACGAGCGTACCGTCCCCTGCCCATGACAAACATGGGTGAACACCGGGACGCCGACGTTGGTCAGCAATACCAGCATGACAAGGTGATATGCGATGATGCGGTTAATCATATTGAAACCAAACGCAAAGGTAATTTTTTAAGTTGTAGGTCGCTTTACAGAGTTTTTGCGGTGATGTGCATAATTTTGACACTGGACTGGTGGCTCACAGCAATCAAAACACGCCAGGGAAGCACCCCTGCACCTAAAATATTCCGCGCATGATACCATCCACCACCGCTCGCCTCATCCTTGAAACCGCCCGCATTGAGGAGGTTGTTTGCGAATTCCTCACCCTGCGCCGCAGCGGTGCCAACCTCACTGCCCTCTGCCCCTTTCACCACGAAAAGACGCCCTCGTTCAGCGTCTCGCCAGTCAGGAACACCTTCAAATGCTTTGGCTGCGGCAAGGGCGGCAACGCTGCCAAATTCCTCATGGAACACGAAGGCTACAATTTCCCCGAAGCCTTGCGTTGGCTCGCCCGGAAGTACAATATCGAAATACAGGAGACCGCTTCCACGCCGGAACAACTGGCAGCACAGCAAGCGGAAGAAAGCCTTTTCATCGTCAACGACTTCGCCCAAAAGTTCTTCCAAAGTCATCTGCCCGGCACGGGGCTGGACTACCTCAAAAGCCGGGGCTTCACAGAAGCCACCATCCAAAAGTTTGGCTTGGGCTTCGCTCCCGACGGTTGGGACGGCCTGACAAAAGCGGCCACGCAAGCAGGCTTCAAACTGGAAATCCTCCAGAGGCTCGGACTGACCACCGCAGCAGGCAAAGACTTTTTCCGCAACCGGGTCATCTTTCCAATCAATAATCTCGGCGGTAAAGTAATTGCGTTTGCAGGTCGAACCATCAACAATGAAACAATTCAGCAATCAAACAATCCGAAGTACCTCAACTCCCCCGAATCTCCCATCTACCACAAAAGCCAGACCCTCTATGGCGTCCACCTCGCCAAGCGAGCCATCCGCCAGCAGAACGTGTGCATCCTCGTCGAGGGCTACACCGATTTGATTGCCCTGCACCAAGCGGGCATCGAGAACGTCGTCGCATCGGCGGGCACGGCGCTGACCACAGAGCAGTTGTTGCTCATCCGGCGCTTTACGCCTAACCTTCACATTTTATATGATGGCGACCCGGCTGGCATCGGCGCTGCGTTGCGAGGTTTGGACTTGGCACTTGAACTCGACCTGAACGTGAAGGTCACTCCCCTACCCCACCCCGACGACCCGGACAGCTTTTTGCGCAGGGTCGGCATCGCCGATTTTAAAGAATGCCTCGCCACCAATGCAAAGGATTTCATCGCCTTCAAAGCGGGCATCCTACTTAATGATACTGCAAACGACCCTGTCAAAAAAGCCAATGCTGTTCATGGCATCGTGGAAAGCATTGCCCGTGTATCCGACCCCATCAAGCGGTCATTCTTCATAAAAGCCTGCGCTTTGCTTGTGGGCTTGAGTGAAGATGTTTTGACAGCAGAAACCAACAAAGCAATGCAGGCGTTGGAAAAGAAGAAGCAACCACTTGTCATCGTGGAACGACCTTCAGCTTTGTCATTGCCGAAGGCAACCTCCTCACCACTTGAAACCCACCTCACCCGCCTCCTCCTCGAACACGGCGCTGACATTTATGACCAAAAGGAAAACATCACAGTAGCCGAGCACATTTTGGGCAGCATCGAGGACGTGCTTGAGCATTTTGAAGGCCCGCTCTGCCATCGAATTTGCCGGGAAAGCATCGAACTGGTGTTGGCGAAAAAGCCAGTTACCCCACAGCATTTCATCGCACACGAAGACCTTGCCGTGAGCGGGTTCGTGGCGGATTTGATGCACGAAAGCGCCATCGAGCCTGACCCGCATTGGGCGCAAAACGGCTTTTTACGAGGTAGCGACCCTGCCAAACCGGATTATCTGGACGACATCGCCAAGACCGTTTCACGCTTCAAACTCAGAGTAGTCAGCCAACTTTGCGAGCAAAACCTGAAACATATCAAGGATACCCCGCCCGGTGACGAACAGGCTATGTTGCGGCTGTTAAAGGTTCACGAAAAACTCAACCTTATGCGGAAGGAACTGGCGGAAAGCCTTGGGCTGGTGAAGTTCTGAAGGCTTTCAGAAGAACGGGAGGGCAGCCTCGACCGCCTTGCCCGTTCCAATCTGTACGCTTAATAGCACAGTTAGCTGTACGAAATAACAAAACTATTTTGAATTTCGGTCGTTATCCTCTAAATTGCACTTAAAACAGTTAGCGACTCCGCACCTTTTCGAACACGATTCCACACCACTATTTGCTTCCGGCTGCTCTTTGCTGTACGCCACAGTCCCCTCCTGAACGAAATGAAGCCAGGTTATTGTGCCCTGTCCGACGCTGTGCGCCGCGATACAGGCTGCATCGCTTAATCTAAACCTGAGACTTGGTATGAAAAGCAAAAACCGCAACACGCACCGCACCGGGCAGGAAGACCACCACCCGGTCTCACAAGAGCAGCTTGTCCAATTCGGCGTCACCCTCCAGCACGACTTTACCACCGAGCAGGCCGTCATCGGTGCGGCGCTGATGACCGCTGGCGCTTTCCAGAAGGTAAAGCGTTACCTGCCCAAAGCCGCATTTTTCGAGGAAAAGCACCGGAGCCTTTACGAAGCGATGGACACCCTCACCAAGCGGGTCGAAAAGGTGGACCTGCTCACCGTCACCCACGAGCTGAGGGGCTTGGGGCTGCTCGGCGAAAATGGCATCAAAAAGGAGGACAACGTCATCGAGATGAAGCCGAACGCTGCCGTACCGCAGCACTACCTCGCCGAGTGTTCCAACGCCGTGCTCACGGATGCCCATTTGGAAGACCATTGCCGCATCCTGTACGAGCTGTATATGCGCCGGGAAGCCGTCCGGCAGGGTTTCCGATTCATGCAGCAGGCACAGAACCTCCACCACAACATCTTCGATATTTACGATGACATTGCCAAGCGCACCCGCACCATAAACCCCGCAAAAGTGCTGCGCCACCGCACCATGAACGATGTCATGGAATCCGGCAAAAATGAAGCTCCGAGCCGCCGCATCTGCGGCAACCTCGTCAAGGAAAACGAGGTCTGCATCCTGTTCGGCGATGCGGGGTCTGGGAAGACCATCCTCGCCTTCCAGATGGGCAATGCTGCCAGCAAGGGAATTCCCCTGTTCCCGGACGAGCCTGAGTTCGTGAACGAGACCAAGCCCAAGCTGGTGATTTACTACGATTTCGAGATGCAGGACAACGAACTCTACGCCCGCTACAGTCCTACCAACGGAGTCCTGCGCTTCAACGACAACTACCACCGTTCCGACCTCAATCCCGACTTCCTCGACCTCGAAAATGCCGACGAGCTGATTATGAACGAAATCCAGCGTGACGTCGAAATCCACAAGCCGGGGCTTATCATCATTGACAACATCACCTATATCTCCTCCGAAAGCCAAGACCCTGCTGTGGCCACCAAGCTGATGAAAAAGCTCTGTGCCCTGCAACGCCGATACCCGCCCCTGACCATCTTGGTGATTGCCCACACTCCAAAAAGAGATTTGAGCCAGCCGGTGCAGTCGCGCCACCTTGCCGGGGCGAAGAACCTCGACAACTTCGCCAAGTCGGTCATCGCCATCAGTTTCTCGAAACAAGACCCCGACAAGCGCTACATCAAGCAGACCAAGTGCCGAAACCGCAGCGACAACTACCAAGCCTACGACGAAACACACGTCGTTGACTGCGTCATCAGCCGCAACGACGGTTTTCTCCAATATGACTTCTATGGGTTCTCGAACGAACAGACCCACCTCACCGCCAAGGACCACTCGGAGGTCGAGGCGGAAGCCATCCGCTATGCCTACGACGAGCGGGTGAAAAACAACACCTCTTTCCGTGATATCGCCAAGCAACTAAAGCAGTTGTACGACATTGACTGGGCGCACACCACCATCAGCCGCAAGCTCGTCAACTACCGCAAGGAAAAAGACCTCGACATCGCCCCAGAGGACAGGGACAAACCCATCTGACCATACTTTTTTTGTTGCACGTTGGTGCAATGCGCCAATCCTGCAAAGGGACTATTTGTGCTATAAAACCATGATTTTCAATCATTTGCATCAGCCTCTCCTTTTTTGGTGCAATGGTGCAGCCTGCACCTCGTGCAACTTTTTTTGCCCTGCCCCACCCTGCCCGGTAGCCAAATCATGCCTGCCTTCGTGCCGGGCGCCGCCACCTTCAACCTTGTCATCCGCCAAAGGCGGACCCCGTCCTACAATCCATTTTGTCATCCGCCAAAAGCGGAACTAAACTATTTGTGCCATGACGCTCAAACCCACCCTCATCCTTCTGTGCCTGAGCACAGCCGCTTTTGGTCAACTCGACCTGAGCAAGCTCCAATCCGTTGACCAGCACGTAGTTCGTTGCTTCGTCAACGCCCGCTGCGCCACCCACGGCGACAGCACTTTCACCGTCGAGAAGTTCCCGTCCTTTTTCAGGACGCAGTTCATCTCGAAGTTCTACAGTTTCAACGAGTTCATCCCTTTCCGAATCTACTACGCCGAGGACGTTGGCAAGCCGCTCTACTACATCCAGCACGGCTGCTGCCGGGGTTTTTCCATTACCTGTCCCCTACCCCAGTCCGGCTTCTACTTCGTCCGCTTCTTCCACGAGGCCAAGCCCGCCTTGGTGGAAATTGACGCCCGTACACCGACCGTCAAGGTCAAGATGTACGGCGCTTGCGAGATTCACGACTAGTACACCGGAACCCCAGTTCCGGCAAATTCTTGTCATCCCCGAAGGGGAACTGTCCAATCCACGGTTGCCAGTATAACAATTCAACAATCACAACAATCCAGCAATCTTCAACTATTTGTGCCATGCGAAACATCCTTATCACCACCCTTTTTTTGGGCTGCCTACTGCTTTCGTCCTGCAAAAAGGACAACGAGCCGCAGCCAGTTACCACAACCGACGTACCAACCAAGCCGTGCAACTGCACCAGCCTCCTCATCGGATACTTCGAGATGGAGGACTGCCAGCTTTACCTGCCCATCGAGCCGCCGTTTTCCTGCCAAGGTTACGACCTGCTTGAACTCTCTTGGAACTTCGAGATGCACCGTGTCACCTTCCGCTCAACGGACTATCGCTTCTGCGAAAAGCCCGTCGAGCTATGGGTGTACGACGGCGAGCCTTCCCCTTTCGCTGAATGGTCGTGTGAGGCAACCATCGCCTCTGCCCAACTCGACTTCAACGGCCACGAGCTGTGCCTCGAACTGGACGACGATTTCCTGACCTGTGCTTTTGAAAAGGAAGATGGGTTCTGGTTTGCGCTGTCGGTGGCTGTCGGTGGAGTGAAAACTTATGACGGTTTGCGCTTTTGAGGCTGTCCCGGATGGGGCAGCCTTTTTCGTTTTATACCTATCGAAATAGGCAGGTTTGGCGATAAAATGGCAACTAACCCGTAGGCGAGAATCAGGTGAGTTTCTTTTGTTCTCCCGGCAACTCCCTCAAACTGCCGCTGTTCAGCACCACCTCTATCCACTCAATAGCCGCTTTGTTCAGCAATTCGAGGCGCTGCTGGGCATCGCTCCCCCACTCCATCAGCTTGGCGTTCAGCCCTTGCAGCAGCGACAACACCAAGAGTTGCTCGTGCGTGGCATGGTCTCGGAGGTTGCCTTTTAGTTCGGGGTTTTGCAACTTCCAGTCCTTAGCGGTCATTCCGAAAAGCGCCACGTTGAGCAGGTCGGCCTCATTGGCAAAATACAACCCTTCCAACTTGGTGCGGACGATTTTGGGAGGGATAAGGTGCTGGCGCACGGCTTCTGTGTGGATGGGATAAGACGCCTTTGCCATGATGCGCTTCACGTCCCATTCGAGGTTCAGCAATTTCGCTTCTTCCTCTTTGAGACGCTGGAACTCCTTGATGATGTACAATTGGAACGTCGGGCTTAACCAGTAGCAGAAAGCCATTGCAATGTCCTTGTGGGCAAATGTCCCCCCGCCGTGCCGCCCGGATTTAGTGCGGATGCCGATGGCGTTGGTGGACGCCACCCACTTAGTTGGCGACAAGACGAAACGGTTTGCGCCAGCTGCGATTTTAAACTCCTCGAATTCGAGGAGTTTAAAATCCAGGTTGTTGAGCATCTCCCAAGTACCCAAGAACTCCACCGTGTCTTTGTTCCGCATCCAGTTGGCAATGACATCGGCGGGACTTTCAGCGTTGAACCGCTTTGCAATGTCGGTAATGGAGAAAAAGTCATTTGCCTCAATTGCATACAGATGGATTTCCGTTTCTTGAACCTTTATTTTTTTTTGCTTTTCCATTATACCATTTCATAAAATGATGCCGTCGGAATCCTGTTCCACACGCTTGTTATAGCGGCGACAAACAGCCTAAAAGCCTTGTCGGCATTGTGTGTACCAGTTAAGTAATCGAATTCGATTACTCTAAAGCCAATGTTGTTCAGTTTTCCAAAATGTCTTTGAAAACACTCACCGCCGCTTCTTCATATTCTCCAACAACCCCTCTTTATCCTTAAATCGCAAAAAATCCGCCGCCCTCAATACAGTCACCGCTGTAAAAACCGCCATCTTGTTGCTGCCGCCTTTCGAGAAATTTTCCAAGGGGGACAACGCTGGGTTGTACGCCCGGTAGGTGAGGCCGCCCTTGGCAGTCTCCTGCACCACCGCCGACTGGAGCATTTCGCTACCCCTGAGCAGCGATTCCACCAACAGGCTCTTTTCCTCCCACAGTTCGCGGCTCAATTTTTCGATATCCGCCTCCAACTGCTTTTTGCTTGCTTCCCTGGCCACGCTCCTTTTGCGAACTTCCTGCTCCTTTTTTCGCGCTTCCAGTTCCGCGCTCGTGTACTGCGTTTCAAGGGATTTTAGGAAAAAACCCTGCGGGCTTTTCAGCTTGCCCTTTGCCATTTCATTGGCAAGGAACTCCAGCCGCTCGATAAGCCAGGCATCCACAGTACCGAATTGTGCCTCCACCGCTTGGCGCTTCGCTTCGTCTTGGATGGAGTCAAAACCTTTTTGATAGACCTCGGCGGCCTTTGCATGGGTAAAGCCCGCACCGATGAGCCGCTCAATGACAGGGTTCGTTGGCAGCACTTCGGCTTTTGGTGCATCCGTTTGTTTGGCTTCGCCATCAAAGCCCTCCCCTCCCCTATTGTTCTTCAGTATCTCGAAAAAAATGGAATGTATCTTTCGTTCTTGCCGCTTCTCCTTGAACTTGAAGGCGATGTCCGATTTTTCCTTCAACTCCTTTTGCGCCGTGTTGAGCACCCGCTTCTTGAAGTCGTAGTAAACGTCGTACTTGTCGTCCACACCCAGCAGTTGCTTGAGTTCCTCGACCCCAAACGTTACCTTTCGCTGGTACTCATGCGCCTTCAGTATCTCGTACATTCGGATGGAAAAGCTGCTCTTGAGTTGTAGGATGTTCTTGAGTTCGTACTGCGTAAAATGCTCCCTGAGCTGCAAGAGGTAAGGTTTCAGTTTGTCGGAAAATTCAAACTCGATGACGCCGCTGCCCGGTTCTATCTCCGCGGAGGCAATCCAGTTGATGATGAGTTTTTTGCCGTCCTCTTTGCTGATGGTGAGTGGCTTGTCGTTCAGCGACTCCGTGATTTCCTTTACCACTTGGTAAATGCTGCCCCATTTCTTCCCGTCGAGGTTGAGCACGCTTTCAAAGTCGCTTATCTTGACGCGCTGGTAGCGGAAATCAGAGTCCCGGGTGTCGAGCATCGAGACCATATAAAGGATGAACTTCTGCTCGCGCAGGTTCAGGCGGTACTTAGCCTCTACAATCTTGTTGGACTTTCGGACGACCAATTGCCTGTCCAAGTCCTTGTGAGTGCTGACTTCGGTTTGCATGAGAGTCTAAAGGTTTCGTTTTTCGGTACTAATATTGGCGTAAGGTTGCCACGAAGTACGGACATTTCCAAATATTTGTCCGTCTTTAGTTTTCCACATAATTGCCGCAGTCGCGGCGTCGCCCATAATCTGTCCGTACCCCTCCCATAATATGTCATTGTTCCGCCCATATCCTGTCCGTACCCCTCCCATAATATGTCAGGGTCTCACCCATTTTTAGTCCCTAAATCACCCATTATATGTCCGCATATTGCCTTGTAACAAACTGATTATCAAGGTGTTGAAAGGGTCTTAAAAAGAAGAATAAAAATGTAAAAAAGAACAAACAAAGGGTGTTGTTGATATTGTTAACCTATATCTTTCTTTAAATCACCCATAATTTGTCCGTATTTTCAACATGGTGGCAGCACAATAGAACGCATAATCTTTAGCGCCACCCATATTTTGTCCGTATTTCAGTCGCCTTGGCTGTGCTTACCCATAAACTGTCCGTACTTTCTTTGCGCCTATTGCTCCCATAAAATGTCCGTGTTTGCCAACTGCCTTTAATTCGAACTAAATGATTTATTTGCTCTTGCCCCTTTTTTGTCCGCAGTACAGGTGAATTTACTGGTCATAAAATATTGATAATCAATGTTTTACAACAACCTCATATACTGCCCCTTATTTTGTCCGTATTTGGTGCCGCAATATGCCCCATGCAATATGGGAATTTATCAGCCACCCATTATTTGTCCGTATTCCGATGTGGGGACTTTTGCTTCCTCACTTTTAACAGCCTTAAATTGAAGGAAAAAACCGCCCATAATTTGTCCGAACTTGATTGGATTCTTGATAAACCTATTTTGCATAATTCGCTGAAAATGAAATAGTTGCAAAAGGTTTTTCCTATTCCTTCGAGTCAAGGTAATTGGTGATGGCAACGGTGATAAGTTCATCAATGGAAAGGTGTGTCCCCTTCAGGTAAGTGCGCAGCGCCGTGTGCATCCGGTCGCGCATGACCTCCGGCACCAGCGCCCCAATCCGCACATAGTTCTGGTTAGGGTCTTTCTTGGTCGGTCGTCCCTGCCGGGCGATTGGCTTTACCACGGACTGTTTTTGCACGGGCGGCATTACCTGCTCCACCACGCCCTGTTCCTTGTTCCGGCGTATCTGGCTGAACGAAGTCCTTTGTACGTCTTCTTTTTTCATGGTGTTGGTTTTAATTGTTGCTGAGGATGGTGAATACTTCCTTTCCGAGTGCGGCAATCTCTGCTTGTGCCTTCTCGTCGTCGGTGTCGAAGATGCTGCCAGCATACAGCTCGTAGCGGGTAAACTCCACCCGCTGCCCTATCTCGGTTTTCAGCACCCGCACGTCCTCCTTCTCCAATTCTTCGCGGATGATGGCGTTGAACTTGGACGAATGTACCGCCATATTGATGACCACCCCGGTCTCCACGTTGGGGTTCGCAGCCTTCGCCATGCGTATCAGGTTGATGGTCTTTGAAATGGCTAAGTAATCCTTCACGGACGGCTTAGTGGGCACCAGCACGAAGTCGGAAAGCGGGTAGATTTGGTTCAGTTCTTCCGAGAGGTAGGGCGGTGTGTCAATCACGATGAGGGCGAACTGGTTTAGCTTGAGAAGTTCCTTGTAGTCCTTGAAGGCGCTCCTTCTAATCAGCTTTACCCCTGCGATGGTCTCCTTGTCCTCCGAGAAGTTGTTGTAGATTTCGGTGATGGTTCCTTGCAGGTCGCTGTCAACGACGGCACAGGCATCCCCCTGCTTTTGGAAGTAGGCTGCGAGGTTGAAGGCAAGGGTGCTTTTCCCTACCCCACCCTTCTGATGTGAAAGTGTGATGATGATGGGCGAATCGCTCATAATTGTTTGAAGTTTTTTTGAATTTGACGGGCAAAGGTAAAAGAATGTCCGAATCAAAGTGAAAAACATAAAAAGTTGTTTAGTTTTATATTTTTAAAGTTAAAAATAAATAAACAATTTTCATCCCTTAATTCGGTTCTTCACGTAGCATGTTGTCCGTCTGCCTGTTTTTGTGAAAAGAAGTGTTTGTAAAGTATTAACTATAAAAACAATTAACTATAAAATTATAAAATAACTGCCTTTAGGACCAAACCAAGGCATCTAGCGGAAAACCTTCCAATAGGCTCGGATTCCCCTTAGCGGTTTTAAGCGATTATTTTAACCGAGAGCAACCAAACCCTTCTCTCAGTGAAAAACACGCCCAAATCGTCCCAAACCTGGTAAAATCGGAATGACTGGCTGCTCCTGGATGAGTGTGTAGGTGTTTTTGGCAGCATACTCCTATAATTTCCTTATTCGCTTTTTATGTTTAAAACTTTAAAAAGTATTTCAAACGAATTTTTATTCGTTTGATGTTACACTTTATGTATTTAAAGTAAAAACTATAAAAATACAAAAATATCGAATGAGATTTCATGAAGTAGGGTGGGGGGTGTCGCTTGACCAGACCAATTTTTTTGATTCTATGTACGCTGTTCGCTGTACATTCCGTATAATCGCGTTTTATGTTTTTAACTTTAAAAATACAGAATATCAATTCTCTCCTGAGCATGCCCCAAAATGGCCACTTACTTGCCATCTCGAAGGTACTTGACCAATTCCTTAGCCCGATACCGAATCCGCTGAAACCGCCTCGGCTCTAATTATGTCAAATTCGACGTAAATAAGGATCATGTTACTCAGCTTCGTCCAAGCGACCAGAATGTAAAAGTCCTCTTTGTCACGGAAGCAGTTCTTGCCATTTGCTCTGGTTGCTTACTGTTGAGCTTGGCGATGTCGCAACACCGATAAAGTCCTTGCCTTTCCTATTGGATAACCAGAATTCTAAAATCAGTGCCTTGGTTCGGCTCCATGTACTTGATTCCCCTTCCCGTTGCATTTGCAATTTGGAAGGGCTGGCAAGTTTTCCATGCTACGGCAAGACTATCAGGGCTTACTATGTTTTTAAATAATTATAGTAAAATAGTTTTAAAGTTAAAAATATGAAACAAGAACCTACACCTTTGTTCTTGGTGCAATTTGGTGCAACTGTAATATCCGGTGCATCTGTAACAAACCCCTCCTCCCTGCACCAACCTCCTCATCAAGAAGAAAGAAAAGAAAGAATACTTCTTCTTCTCTCTGCACACCCCCTTGGTGCAAATGGTGCAACTGTAACGCCTGGTGCATTTGTAACAAAACCACGTAGGTGCAACAGCGAGGGTAGGGGAGTGCCGCCCTTTCCATCTGCCAAGAACAGTCCCGTAAGCCCGCCTTGCCTTGTTTCTTGCCCCTCCATGCGACTTTGAGCGACAAGCCTCGTTGTCCGCTTTTACCCCCCGCCAAATCGCCCGAAATCGCCCCGTTTGCCGATTCCGCCTTTTGTCGCACTTTCCCATCATCCGCCACGCGACAAAAGTCCCATTATGTCGCCCCCCTCGACCCCCGCCGAAATGAAAATTTTTGCCGGAAACTCATTCCAACATTCCAATTACGAAACCTTCGTTGCATGAAAACCATTTTTCAAGTATCTTTGTCAAATCGAAATGGGAATGCACGGATAGCGCCAGCCGTCCGTGCATTCCCATTTTTGTTTTTGCGACTATTTGTGCTAATGCACTTACCATTTCGACACGGTAGCGGGAGCAAAACCCGCTACTTTTTCAATTTGGTGGGGCATGGCTGTCATTTTTGGCAGCGAGATGAAAAACATTTTCCTACCAGACGGCTTCAAGGTGCTTTCGCCGGGGATGCAGGACCTGCTGCTGGCGAAGAGCAACGTGCAGTACCGGGTCATCGCCCTGTTCATGCTCGATGGCGGGCTGCGGGTCTCCGAGGTGATGAACCTGCGGGTGAAGCACATCAACACCCTGAGCAAGACCGTCCACGTCGAGAGTTTGAAAAAGCGCAAACCCGAACACCGGGACGTGCCCATGTCCGAGCGGCTGCTCGACGCCCTGACGGATTACTGGAAGGACATCAAAGACCGCAAGCCCGACTCCTTCCTGTTCCCTGCCGTGAAAGACCCGACCAAGCACAAGAACCG
This sequence comes from Saprospiraceae bacterium, assembly GCA_025455635.1. GTDB lineage: Bacteria > Bacteroidota > Bacteroidia > Chitinophagales > Saprospiraceae > UBA6168. Next base: position 20,285 of record JALOMF010000037.1, read on the forward strand.
CAAGTCCGTTTGGCGGCGGTTGAAAAAATACACGGACGGCGTGGTGCATCCCCACATGCTTCGGCACACCTGCGCCACCCGCATCGTCAACGAGGGCAAGGACTTCGAGGCATTGCGGGCAGCGCAGAAGATACTTGGTCACAAGTCCATTTCCACCACCGAAATATACACCCACGTCAGCCGGGAGCAGATGGTCGAGGCCATCCAGAGCATCGAGCAAACGACTTGGCTGGAGCGGATGGGCAGGCGCATTTTCCCAAAAAGGCGCATCCACATCGTCCCGATGGAGCAGGGACTGACGCAGTTCCACGTCGGCAGGAAGGAGGAATTGAAGCGGCTCACGGAGTTGACCCAAAAGAAAATCAATGTGCTGATTCTCGGCGCTCAGGGCATCGGCAAGACCCATTTGCTCGACAACTACAAGGCCGAAAACCTCATCAGGGTAGGGGAGTTCAAGAGCAACAAGGAGGTGCTGGGCGGTTTGCTGCTCGCCATCATCGAGCGCGACCCGAACCGGGCGGAGTTCCTCTTGCAGGTCGAGGAGGCGAGGGTTTCGGAAATCGTCATGCGCAAAGCCCCCAAGTACCTCATCCACGACCTCATCGCCGTCACCAAAAAGCACGAGTTCACCCTGGTCATTGACGACGTGACCACCATCACGCCGACCGCCGTAACCGGATTGGAGAAGCTGAAGAACCATTTCCACGTCATCTGCGCGGCAAGGCGTGTCCCGGTCGAGAAAGCAACCTTCTTGACCAATTTCGAGCGCATCGAGCTGAAACCGCTCCCCCGACCGGAAGCGATGGAACTCATTGCCCGTTTGTCAAAGCCCTTCCTCAACCGCATCGAGGACTACGAAGCCTATAAGAACCATATCTGGGAGAACACGAACGGCGTCCCGCTCTTCATCTGCGAAATGGCGGAACGCTACGGCAAGGAAGCCGACATCAACACCGAAATCGTCAAGGACATCCGCCACACCGCCGCCTTGCAGGAAATCAACTTCGCCCCCTTCCTCATCGGTGCGATGGCCTGCATGACCGTGCTGCGCTACTGGGGCAAAATCTCCGGTGAGGACGCCGGCCCGTTCTACCTCCTTGCCGCCCTCGGACTGGTATTCTTGATTTTCGGACGTGGCATCATCGCCGCCACCAAGAAGAAGTATATCTGACGCTTAGGATTGTTGAATTGCTTGATTGTCAAATTGTTGTGCAGCAATCCAGCAATCCCAACAATGAAACAATGACAACTCCCAACCACCTCGCAGGCGGCGCCGTCTTCACGGGCTTCTTCGCCAGCATCCTCTTCGGCGTCAACATCCTCGCCTCGCCCTGGACACTGGCCACCACCCTCGTCGCCTCTGTGCTGCCCGACTGCGACCATACCCGCTCGCCCATCGGCAAGCTGCTTTTCCCATTGGCAAAATGGCTCAACCGCCGATTCGGGCACCGCACCATCACCCACAGCATTCCGGCGCTCGTCGCCCTCACGCTGCTGGTCAGTTTTGTGGAAAAAACCTACTTCGACCATTTCCGGGTGTCCATCGCCTTTTGCCTGGCCTACTGGTCGCACCTGCTCTTCGATATGTGTACCTTACAGGGGGTGCCCTTGATGTACCCATTCCGCAAAAA
>JALOMF010000483.1 GCA_025455635.1 Saprospiraceae bacterium
GCGTGGTGCCAGGCTCTGGCTCCTTGAAAATCTTTTTGTCCTTGATGGTCTGCCGGAGCAGGAACATGAGCACCACTGCCATGCTGAAACCAAAGGCTGGCGAGATGAGCAGCGACTGGCCAATCTTGCTGGCTTCCTTCCAGTTCACGCCCACGTTTTCCACGTTTTCGGGCATGATGCTGAAGGCGATACCCACGCCCAACAGTGCACCAATCAACGTGTGCGAGCTAGAGCATGGGATGCCCAAATACCATGTGCCCACGTTCCACAAGATGGCCGCCACCAGCACGGACATGACCATGGCAATGCTGTGGTGCAGGTCTTGCCCCATGAGTGCTTCGACGGGGAGCAGGTTGGCTATCTTCACCGCCACGGCCATACCGAAGAAATAACTGCTGGCGATGACGCCCAGAAAATTCCAGATGCCAGACCAGACGACAGCGGTGGTAGGCTTGAGGCTGCCGGAGTAGATGACGGTGGCCACTGCGTTGGCGGTGTCGTGGAAGCCATTGACGAACTCGAAGACACAGACGGTGAAGACTGTAATTATCAGAAGGGCAATAAGGCCGGTGGACAAGTCAAGGTCAATACCGAACAACATAAAGTGCTTGTTTTTACGTGAAAAATTGGCCCAGGGTCAGGGCAAAGTCATTGCGCTAATGGTGGGCGAAGGTAAGAGAACTTGCAATCCGAGCTGTGTTAAATCAAGCGTTTTCACCAAAAAAACATCGCTTGGCTAGAAGGATACCCAAACGGCGTAACTTTGCGTTTTAGATAAAAAAATCATCTGAGCTTGAAATATACAACCTATCTTCTTCTAGCCTTGTTGGTGGTGGCAACGGCATCCTGCAAGAACATGCGCAAGGCGCAGGGCAGCTCCTTGAAACCAAAAAGCGAGAAAGTGCTGACGAAAAAGCTGCTCGAAAACTCGGTCAGCGCCACGTGGTTTGGTGCCAGGGCCAAGATTTCCTACACCGACGAGTACTCCGGGGAGACCTTCAGCGCCAATATCCGCATGAAAAAGGACAGCGCCATCTGGATGAACTTCAAGAAATTCAGCATCGAGGGGGCAAGGATACTGCTCACGCCAGACAGCATCTTCGTCATTGACCGCATCAACAACGAGTACCTCGCCAAGCCGTTCAGCTACGCCCAGCAGGAGTACAGCCTGCCCGTGGGCTTCCAGGGGCTGCAGGCGCTGCTGCTCGGCAACCCCGTTTTTTTCTCCAAAGAAACCGAGGCGGGCGTGGACTCCACGCAGTACACGCTGGCGCAAAAAACCGATAACCTGAACGCTACGTACTGGCTCGACGACCCCACGATACTGCTCCGCCGCTTTCTCGTGGACGACTTCCGCAACAAGCGCAGCATGGATGTTTCTTCATCAGACTACCGCCAATTGGAAGACAAACAGCAATTTTCATATCTTCGTAGCTTTAATCTGAAAAGCCCCGACCTCGGCAAAATGAGGGTGGACATTGAGTTTTCAAAAATCGAAATCAATACGCCACAGGAAATGAAGTTCGAGGTGCCCAAGGGGTACAAAAAAATGGACTAGGCTGTAAACACTAAATGGTGGAATGCGGAAAGCCTCCCATTCATCATTTCACCATTCATCATTCAGGGAAATGGCCCATTCAAGAAAAACAAGCTTGCTGATACTCGCCCTGCTGCTGGCAGTGGTGGCAGGTTTTGCGCAGCAGTCGAGAAAAGAACTGGAGGAGAAGCGCAAGAAGTTGCTCAAGGACATCGAGCAGACCTCCAGCCTCCTGAAGCAGACAAAACAGGACAAGGCAGCTACCCTCTCCCGCTATGTCACCCTGCAAAAGCAAATCAACAAGCGCCAGCAGCTCGTCGAAACGCTACAAGCGGAAATGGGCTACTTGCTCGACAATATGGAGCGCACCGCCACCGTCGTCATCGCCCTCAACGACGACATCGAGCGGCTGAAAACCGAGTACGTGCAGATAGCCCGCCACGCCTATCGGCAAAAACTCACGCACAGCAACTGGCTTTTTTTGCTCTCCGCAAAAAGCTTCAACGAGGCATTCCGGCGCTGGCAGTACATCCGGCAGTACGACCGCCACCGGCAGCGGCAGGCTAGGCTCATCCTCGACACCCAGCAGATGTTGCTGGGCAAAATCGAGTCGCTCGAAGAACGCAAAAAGGAAAAAGAAAACCTGCTCTCTACCGAGCAGCGCCAGTCACGCATCTTGGGCATCGAGATGGAGGCTAAAAACAGCTTGCTCCAAGAACTCAAGGGCGACGAGGCCCGCCTCGCCCGTGACCTTGAGGACAAACAGGCCTCCGCCAACAAGCTCAACAAGGCCATCGAAAAAGTAATTCGGGAAGAAATGGAACGGATACGCCGGGAAGAGCGTTCGGCTGCCGCTGCGGCATCGGCTGCTGCGCCCGGCAAGGCCGCTGTACCGACGGCCACGCCCGAAGTCAACATCATCTCCAAGGAGTTCAACAGCAACCGGGGCAACCTGCCCTGGCCCGTGCGCAACGGCGTCATCACGGGGCATTTCGGGCGGCAGCCCCACCCGACCATCCCGAACATCGAAATCGTGAACAACGGCATCGACATCCGCACCGATGCCGGGGCAGCCGTCCGTTCGGTGTTCGAGGGCACGGTAGTGGGCACGCAGTTCATCCCCGGCTTCGACTACATGGTGATTTTGCAGCACGGCAGCTACTACACCGTTTACTCTAACCTCGAAGAGGTGAGCGTGAAAAAAGGCGACAAAATCATCATCGGGCAAAGCCTCGGCAAGGTGAGCACCGACCAAAAGACACGCACCTCCGAGGTGCATTTTGAAATCTGGAAGGAAAAAACAAGGCTCAACCCGCAGGAGTGGGTGAGGAAGTAGCCGGGAAATTCATTTCCCGTAAATAAATAAAGAAGGCCGGGAAATGAATTTCCCGACTACATTGCCCCCGGTTCAAAAAACCTCAATCCGCTATGACTAAAGATTTCAACGTAAGCAGCAAAAAGGCCAGCGGCCTCAAAGAAGAAACCGAACACGCCGTGCTCGTGGGCGTGGTATGTGGTACACAGACCGAGGAGCAGGTGCAGGAGTACCTGAACGAGCTGGAATTCCTGGCACTTACCGCAGGGGCGAAATGCGTCCGCAGGTACACCCAACGGCTGCCCAACCCGCATCCCCGCACCTTCATCGGCAGCGGCAAGCTCGAAGAAATCGGAAAATACATCGAGGCAAACGAGGACATCAACATGGTCATCTTCGACGATGACCTGAGCGGCAAGCAGGTCTCCACCCTGGAGTCAACGCTGAAAGTGAAAATCGTGGACCGCAGCTCCCTCATCCTCGACATTTTTGCCCGAAGGGCGCAAACCGCCCAAGCCAAGACCCAAGTAGAGCTGGCGCAGCTCCAGTACATGCTGCCCCGCCTCCGGGGCCTCTGGACGCACTTGGAGCGCCAGCGGGGCGGCATCGGGATGCGGGGGCCTGGCGAAAAGGAAATCGAGACCGACCGACGCATCGTGCGGGACAAGATTGCCATCCTCAAAAAACAACTCGAAAAGATTGATAAACAGGCCGTTACGCAGCGCAAAACCCGTGGCGAACTCATCAGGGTCTCGCTCGTAGGCTACACCAACGTCGGCAAAAGCACGCTGATGAACGTGTTGAGCAAATCCGACGTATTTGCCGAAAACAAGCTCTTCGCCACCCTCGACACCACGGTGCGCAAGGTCGTGTACGAGAGCGTACCCTTCCTGCTATCCGACACTGTCGGCTTCATCCGCAAGCTGCCGCACCACTT
>JALOMF010000038.1 GCA_025455635.1 Saprospiraceae bacterium
CGGCGCTGACCGGCGCCGGAGGGAGGGGCCGATGAAGCTAGCAGCAAGGCTGGCGGGGGGGGCAGTACACCGGTGAAAATCTCCGTGTATCCAAATCCCGCCACTAACTTTATCAGCATAAACAAGGATGAAAACGTGCGGGACATCGCCATCTTCAACCTTGTGGGCAAAAAGCTGAAAACCTTCCAAAACGTGGAAAAGGACGAACACTACGATGTAAGCGACCTTCCGGTGGGCATGTACCTTGTTCAGGTAATTGATACGAACAAGAAAATTTTGACCACCCAGCGAATCAGCAAGCGTTAATAATCTACACCATACGAGTTTTCTTTAAAAACCCTTTGTTGAGTAATCGGCAAAGGGTTTTTTAGTGGGCAGTCTCTTTCAACTGTCGAACTGCCAACTCCCTCACCCCGGGTCCACATCCACGTTCACCCTCACCGTCGAGAAGCCCTCCTCCTGTTGCATCACCCTCGTGGCCTCCCAAACCAAATCCTTGGTGGCTTTCCAGATGGCGGGGTTGCGCTCCATTTTTATCATGATGTCCAGCAGGTAATACTCCCGCACCCGGCCCACGGGCGGCACGGTGGGGCCGAGCAGCCGCTTGCCCAGCTTGGCCTTCATCACTTGGGCGAAGATTTTAGCGCCCCGGTTCAGCACGTCCGACTTTTTGTGTTTTAGGGTGATGTTTATCAACCGGGTAAATGGTGGGTACTCGAACGCCTTGCGTTCCATGATTTCCCGCTCGTAGAATGCCTGAAAATCGTTGTCAATCACCTCCTTGATGACTGGGTGCGACGGGTTCATCGCCTGCACGATGACCTTGCCCCGCTTGCCCCGCCTACCTGCCCGCCCCGCCACTTGCGTGATGAGTTGGAAGCCCCGCTCGCCACTCCTGAAATCGGGGAACTGTAAGAGCTGGTCGGCGCTGATGACGCCCACGATGCTCACGTTCTCGAAGTCGAGGCCCTTGGTCACCATCTGCGTGCCCACGAGCACATCAATTCGCCGCTCCTCGAAATCGTTGATGATGCGGGCATGGGCGTCCTTCGTGCGTACGGCGTCGTAGTCCATGCGGCCAATATTGGCATCAGGGAGGTAAATCTTTAGTTCGTCCTCGATTTTTTCCGTTCCGAAACCCTGCAAATTCAGCTCATGGCTGCCACAGGCGGGGCAGGTCTTGGCCAGTTCCTGTTGGTAGCCGCAGTAGTGGCACTGGAGGTTGTTGCGCCATTTGTGGTAGGTTAGGCTTACGTCACAGTGGATGCACTCCGAGTGCCAGCCGCAGGTATTGCAGCGCAGGGTAGGGGCGTATCCCCGGCGGTTTTGGAACAAAATGGCTTGCTCGCCCTTGGCCAGCGCTTCTTTCAAGGAGTCCAATAAAACACTGGTGAAATGGCTCTGCATCTTGCGTTCTTTCAGCTCCTGCCGGGCGTCCACCACCACGATTTCGGGCATTTCAATGCCGCCGTAGCGCTCGTTCATTTCCACGAGGCCGTACTTGCCCGTGCGGGCGTTCAGGTAGCTTTCGAGGGAGGGCGTGGCCGTGCCGAGCACCACCTTTGCGCCATGCAGGTGCGCCAGGTAGATGGCCGCATCCCGACCGTGGTAGCGGGGCGCCGGGTCGTTTTGCTTGTAGCTGGTATCATGCTCCTCGTCCACGATGACCAGTCCGAGGTTTTCATAAGGCAAAAACAAGCCAGAGCGGGCACCTACTATGCAAGTTGGCAATTCAGCAGCCACTGACTGCCCACTGCACACTGTCGAACTGCCAACTTTCTTCCAAACCTCCACCCGCTCGTTGTTCGTAATCCGGTGGTGATAGACCGTCACGGCGTCGCCCAATGTTTTTTGCAAACGGCTGATAATCTGCGTGGTAAGTGCCACTTCGGGCAGCAGGTAGAGCACTTGTTCGCCACGGGCGATGGCCTCCTGCATGAGTTCGAGGTAGGCACGGGTCTTGCCGCTGCCCGTCACGCCGTGGAGCAGTACGGTGTTTTTGCCTTCGGCAAAATGGGTGCGGATTTCCTGCAAAGCCCTCACCTGTTGCGGAGCAAGCTCGTCGGCCTCGCTCACCTCGTCCTCATAGCCCCCGATGCGGCTGACCTCCCGTTCGTAAAGCTCGAAGATGCCTTTTTTGGCCATCGAGTTCAGCACGGAGGAGTCCACGCTGGCTTTTTTGTAAACTTCGGAGCGGAGCAGGCCAGCGTCCTTTGCAGGTTTTTCACGGGCAAGCTGGATGAAGGCCATGAGCGCTTCGGTCTGCCGCTGCGCCTTTGCCACGAGGTCGAAGGCCCCGGCGAGCTGCTTCGAGTCGGAGCGGTACGGCTCGGCTAGGCGGACGCAGGCGACCTTCTTCGGGGCGTATTTCTCCTCCATTTCCTCGAAGAGGTAAATCACTTTTTTGTCCAACAGGCTTTTGATGATATGGTAGATGGTCTTCTGGTTCAGGATTTTGCGTACATCGTCAATGGTGATGGTCTCCTGGATGCTGAGGGCTTCGGTGATGAGGTATTCCTTGTCGGAGAGGCCCGTGAAATTGCCGTCGTAGAGTGGGCTGAGCACGAGCCGCCGTTCGCTGGCCAGCTTGAGGTTGGCGGGCAGGGCGGCCTCCATCACCTCGCCGAGGGAGCAGCAGTAGTAGTCGGCGAGCCACTGCCAGAACTGGAGGGTGCGCTCGTTGAGAATCGGCTCTTCGTCAATGACGGAGAGGATGGTCTTGAACTTGTGCGGCGGCGTGTCGTGGTGCAGCCGGTTGACCAGCCCGGCGTAGCGTTTTGCCCCGCCGAACTCCACCTCCACCCGCAGGCCGGGGCGCACGGCGGCCACCAACTCCTCCGGCACGGCGTAGGTGTAGGGCTTTGGCACGGCCAGCGGCAGCACCACTTCGGCGAAGATGCCGTGGGCGGGGGTGGGATGGTAAGTTTCCAAATTCCGTGTTTTTGAGGGGCGAAAGTCGTTATTTTTCACCGCAAAACAGTTTGCGGCATGGGTAAGTTTCAAGAGCGGAACCTGGAGGTGACTGGCAACCAAGCGCAAAAGAATGTTTGGACAAGTATTTTGCGCCTTCTTGGAAACACCAAATCATTCCATAGTTTTGCCGGGAATTTGTTGGGCTGACACTTCGACAAAATTAAATCAAAGCATTTCACCAAAAAATATGCGGCAAGGTCACCCATGGAATTGTTGGCTCTTGGGCTGGCTGCTACTCGTTTCGAGTGGGGCTTTGTCGCAGGAGGCAATCTTCAATGTCCGGCACCTATCGGTGGAGGATGGGATGTCTTCCCGCTTTATTACCAATGTAGTTCAGGACAAACTGGGCTTTATCTGGATTGGCACCGACTACGGCGTCAACAGGTATGATGGAAAGGGTTTCAAGACCTACGATTATACCAAGAATAAGCTCAGGGCCAGTACACGTGCGAATCTTCAAATAGACTTAAATGGGAAGGTTTGGGTAAACAATGACCAGTACCAAGTTGATGTTTTAGACCCCATCTCCGAAGTAGTGACCCCATTGGAAGTGCTTGAGCCTAGGTTGAAGGGAAAATCCATTAAGGTGAGGGGGCGTGACGCCAAAGACGTGATATGGGGCACCGCTGACGAGAACATCCTTTTTACTTATGATGGCCAATTCCATATGGTGGAACCACTACCCGGCAACGGGTGGGAAATGAAATCGAACTTTGTTTTTCCCTCTCCTTGGGGCACATTCTTATCCATTCAAAACAAGGCTTTGGCAGAGTTGGACAATGAGGGCTGCTTGTTGAACTACTATCCCATGACGGAGGCAGATTTTGGGTCTGTCACTTCTACAGATTCCAGTGTCATGTTGGTGAAATTTCAACAGTTGTCCGGCAATCAAGGCTTTAATGCGGTTTTTTATGAAGTCAAAAAAAGCAGCCCACCTAAGCTGATAGGTTTGAACAATCGCAAGCATCCTTTTTCATTTACGAAACTGGAAAGCAATTTCGCTGCAGTCAGTGCCAACCGGGATACAGAGGGCAGGCTCTGGGTTAGTTTTTTGAAGCGTTTGATGGTATTTGACAAAAAAGGCGAGCTGATAGCGGAGGTGCCAGTCGGCAAAGATTATTGGCAGGATGTTCAAGCTTCCAATATATTTTTTGACAACCAGGGGCAAGCTTGGGTCAGGGCAAAGGAGGGCGTTTATGTGGTCTCGTTACGGCAACCCAATATGCGGCGGCTGCTTCATGGCTCCGAGACAAGTGTCAGCGTAAGGGGCATGGTAAAATTCAGCGATGATGCACTATTGGCCTGTACCTACAACGGTCTTTATTTGGTCAATCTTGAAGCTGGTATTTATGAAAAATTGATTGACAAAATCTATTTCGGCGCTACCTGCGTGGGAGATTCTATGATATGGCTCGGTGTACATTCCAACGGGGTTAATAGGTTCAACATTGCCCATCACAAGATTGAGGAAGTCAAAATATCTGATAAGCTGAAAAAGTCGGAAGAGTACCTGCGACCTTTTGAAGACAAATATACAGGGCAAATTTATTTTGGTACAAGGCGTCAAGGCATGGTAGCTTTTGACAAACACTTGCAGGAAATCGTGCCCTACACCCAGCTTAACCAATTCACAGAGTTCGCCAAGCTGGAAGTGCTGCACATACTGCCCACGCCGACCTGCATCTGGGCCTGCACCAGCGATGGCCTCTACCAACTGGATAGGCAGAAGGGCATTGTCGCAAGGTTTAACAGCTTCCCCAGCAATTTTATTTATCACCTCACCATTGATGAAAATGATGTTTTCTGGATGGCCACACGTGGCGGAGGCCTTGTCAAATGGTTTAAAAGCAGCAATGTAATCCGGCATTATACCACGACGGACGGCCTCTCCCACAATATCATCTACGCTGCCTACGACGATGGCTTGGGGCATCTTTGGCTGCCCAGCAACTATGGCCTGATGAGCTTTGAAAAAAGCACGGGCATCACCGTCAATTATCTGCCCGACGATGGAACCACGGATGAAGAGTTCAACGCCACAGCGCATTACCGGGCGCCCGACGGGACATTTTATTTCGGTGGACTGAACGGCATCACGGCATTTCACCCTAGTAAAATTATTGCCCAGCGTATTTCGCAGCCGCTGATTGTCACCGGGCTTAAAGTGTTGAACGGCAATGCCTTGGAAGACAGACTGGCTCAGTTCTTAGCGCAGCAGCAAATCGTAGTGGGCCCCGACGAGCGGTTTTTCAACCTTGAGTTTGCCCTGCTTGATTACCGAGCCAAAAAGCTGGTATATGCCTGGAACTTGGAAGGCTTGGACAAGAACTGGACGGTACAGACGGAGAACAGCATCCGACTCAACGCCTTGCCCTACGGCAAATTTACGCTCAAGATAAAGGCGCAGGGCGCTGGCAACGCATGGTCGGAAAACGAGATGGTAATCCCTATCGTCGTGCTCGCACCATTTTACCTGACTTGGAAGTTTGCAGTTATTTGTGTGCTCGTACTTGGGCTTTTCACCTACTTGTTCATCCGCTGGCGCACTGCTTGGCTGCGCCGGGAAAAGGAACGACTCACCGACCTCGTTGAGGAAAATACCCGTGAACTCATCCGCAAAAACGTTGAACTGGAGTCTTTGAACAAGACCAAAGACCGGCTTTTCAGCATCATCGCCCACGACCTGCGCGCTCCGCTGGTCACGTTGGGGGGGCTGGCCCGCAAGGTGGCCTTCCTCATCCGGCAGAACCGACCGGATGAAGTGTACCAGCTCGGCGATAGTGTGGAAACCGCAGTAGCCAATGTGCGAAACTTAGTGGACAACCTGCTCAAATGGTCAATCTTGCAAGATGGCAACTTGCGTAGCAACCCCGAGCTGCTGCAAGCCGATGAACTGGCTTTGGAGGTGATTGAGCTTTACAAGGGCATTTCCGAAGCCAAAGGCGTGGAGCTTGTCTTCAACAATATCGGCAGCCCAGTTGTGTGGGCTGACCGCAACTGTGTGTCAACGGTCATCAGGAACCTAGTGGACAACGCCATCAAGTTCACGCCCGCTGGTGGTACGGTAGCGGTCTTGGCCGAAAGTAACCAAAGCTACACCCGCATTGAAGTGAGGGATACTGGGATTGGGATTGCGCCCGAGAAGCTGTACCGGATTTTCAACCAGAAAGACCCCAAAAGTGAAGTGGGCACGAATGGAGAGAAAGGCAATGGCCTTGGCCTTGTACTCTGCCGGGAGCTAGTGGAGATAAACCTTGGCACGATAGAGGCAAAGAATAATGCAGCCGGTGGCTCGGCTTTTATTGTAAAATTGCCAGCTAAAGCGCAAACAGCTACTTGAGCTGGTTGAACCTGCTCAGGAATGTTGTCTTGAAGTTGCGGCCCAATGGCAATACTTCTTTGCCTACTATGAGCTTGCCGCTCCCTATGTCAATGGACTCTACCTTGTCGAGCCTCACTATAAAACTTTTATGGATGGGTGAAAACTCGGATGCGGGCATTGATTCCAGTAGCCTCCGCAATGACATTTTCAGCATGAACTTGCGGTTGTTGGTGTGGATGGAGCAGTAATTTCCTTCTCCTTGGATGAATTGGATGTGCTCGAAACGCACTGGGTACAACACATTGACATGCTTGACCAAGACGGTATTGGGCAGTACCAGTTCTTCGCTTATGCCATTTACTGGCTCCTCCAGTCCTTCTTCTGGGAAGAGCGCCTTCACGGCTTGCTCTATCATGCTCTGTAGGCTCAATTTGTCAAAAGGCTTGACCAAGTAGCCGAATGAGTAGGCGGTTTTCGATTTCTCGAAGCTTTCCTTGTCTTTGAACGAAGTGGTGAAAATGATGGGAATGCGCAAATGGTTGATTTCCATCGCAATGTCCATACCCGATTTGATGCCCTTCAGTTCAAGGTCCATGATTATTAGGTCAGGTTGTTCCCTGTAAATGAATTGTAGGGCTGCCTCTGCGTTGTCCTTTATGGCAGCCAGCTTTAAGCCCATCTCGTCGAGCAGCATCTCCACGTCGAGCGCTGCCGACCGGTCGTCTTCGACCAGTAGTACTTGAAGTTTTTCCATGCGTCTGTCTGAATTCCTTATGGTATAAAAATTGGATTTCGGGATTTGTCAACTTCGTTTCAGACGTTTTTTTGCGAATTGGTCACAAAAGATAGAATAAAATACTGAATTAGAAATTTATGAGAAAAAAAATGAGCACGACTCTTTGTGGCTTGTTTCCGGGTTGGCTTGAAACATTGACATTACAGCTGAAGATATGGCGCAAGCCCATCCCAAATGCAAATAACTTCGTCTTCTTGTAGGTGTTCAAAGCTGTGCCAAAAAACCACTATCAGTCAATTAGATTTATCAGTACACGATAATCGTCATATTTGGCGTCTTCCCCTTTCATCTCCAACAAGTCAAACATCGAGCTGTGCTCGTCAGCGCCGTAAGCTTCTTCAATGGTAGCCAGTGTTTGCCGAGTGCGTACCTCCACCAGCCCTTTTTCCAACTGCCCCATGCGCCATTGCCAAGTAGCTTGCATGCGGGCCAGTATCCGTTCATTTACTGCTTGGTGGTCATCGGTAGGGGCGATGGGGCTAATCCGTTGAAAGGCACGGGTGTTGCGGGCAAGTAGTTTTCCGTTTTCTACGATGAAATACGCCGTGTGCGCCCATTCATTCGGCGGTGCCAAAAGCCGGGACTATAGCACCAATTGCAGGTCTTCACCGTTCCGAATGACGGACTCCCGCCAGCCGCTACCCCGCCATTTGATGTCCACCACGGCCAGCTCAGTCGTACCTGAAGGGGTATTTCGTTCCAGCACAAGGTCTGCAACGCCTTTTACGTCGGTGCTCCTGCCATCGCCCACATGTGGGAACTTGCCATCCAGCTCCTTTTCAGTAGCCACGACCCGCCAGCCATTGTCGCAAATATGTGTGACGAGGCTCCAGGCCGCAAATTTCAGTTTGTTGACGAAAGCAACCCGGTCGGGTTCACGGCCGTACATCAGCAGCACGGCTCCTTCCTTGGCCAGCAGCCGTCGGCATTCTTGCTCCACACTTGCTCCCACCTCGGCTTTGTCCATCGCATAGATGTCGGATTTCAGCAAATGCTCAAAAACCCGGTGGGCCAAATTCCCCATCAGCGTGTTGTCGGGCACCACGCTCAGGATGCTCGACTTGTTCAGCTTGATTTTATACTTGAAAAACCACTGGTACGGGTAGTAAAAAAGGGATTCCAAGCTCGTCAGCGATTCCCGTTCCCGCTGTATTTCCGCAAGGTTCCTGATTTTCAGAAACGCCTCTGGCTTGCCCAGCTGCCGCAACTGCACGATTTCGTAATTGGGCAGTGTAAAATGCGGCGCAAATGCCTGCCCGCTTCCGCCCAACACTTGCGAAACCGCTTCCAAATTGGTGAAGGCTGCTTGCAAGTCGCCGAACAAAGGATGCGGATTCACCGCCGAGCCGTCCACCGATTCAGGGAGCACCAGCAGCAGCCTTTCGGTGGCAGCTAGCGCTGGTCGGGATTGCTGCCACAGTAGCCGGGCGTTTTCCTGCTCCGGCGTGTCGAGCAGCAAGCCTGTTTGCGCCAGCCAAGCCCGCTCGTTTTTTGACCATTTTGAAAAAAAATGGGGCTGTTCTTGCTGGGTGAAATTCCACCACCAAACTGTATTGACAGCGCCAGTGAAGGCGCCTGGGTGCTGCACGTAGGGCAGGCTGCCCACTTCCTGCGGCTCGAAAACCACGGGCGATGGCTCGTAAATCGTGCGCACGATGCGCTCCAGCTCCAAATGGCCAAGCTCCTGCTCAGGCAGTGCGGCCAGCAGCTCCGACACCCTTTTTGCTTGCTGGCTGAGCACGATGAGCGAGTGGTTGCGCCCCCCGCCGTCTTCAAATGCTTCGACCGCCCACTGTTTCAGGTAGTCAAAAATGGCCATGACATCGCCCTTGGGTGCGGTGCGGCCCATGTCGAACCGGCGGCGCTCAAACCAGAAATTGTACTGCCTCCGCTGCTCGTTGACGACGGCGGGAGGCTGAGTTTCAGCAACTTCCTCGAAGTATCGGTTAATCATGGCATACCAGCCCTCGCCCTGAAGGCCGGGCATAGCCGCTACTTGGTTGGCGATGAGCGTGGCAAGGTCGTCGGCCAGCGGCTTCACCGAAAGCGAAACGAACTCCAGCACATGGTAGGGGTTTACGGGTTCCCAAAGGAAGGCAGGCACCAGTTTCAAAATCTGGAGCGTGGGCCTGGCGAGCGAGCTGCTTTGGATGCCTAGGCTCGGCTGGCCTTCTTGGATGAGGGCCATGTCGAGCGTCCTGTTTTTTTCTGGAACCAGCAGGTGCGGGGCAGTCGAGCCATCTGGGGTGGGGTTGAGCCTCACCAATTTCGCCAGCCAAGCTGCTGCCTCGCTGGCGCGCCGGGCACGTAGCAAAAGCAGTGAGCCGTCGTTTTTCAGTTCGGCCTTTTCAGGGGCAGGCTTCGTGCTGGTTAGCCGTTGTTGGAATTTTTGGAGGTCGGTCAGTGAAGTAGCTGCTGCCCCTTCGCACCAAGTGCTGGGGATGTTTAGTTGGCGGATTTCGAGCTGGCTGTTTTCACGCAGTTTTTGGAAAAACAACTGGAAGTGGCGGGGCAGCAGTTCGAATGGCTCATTGAGCCAAACCTCGTGGAGCGGTAGCTCCCGGCCGTCAAGTTCGAGTGTTACGGCCCGCAAGCGGTCAGCATAGCCCGCCGAAAGTTGCAGGCTGTCTTCTTGGGTTTCGTGCAGCAGTGCTTCCAGTTCGTTCAAGGTGGCAATGCGAGGCGGTGCGTCGGCTTTTTTTTCAAAATCCCAGCCTGCCAGCAACAGTTCATCACGGCGGGCGAGCATTTCGGCAGCTGTGGTGAAGTGGTCGGCCTCGAATGATTTTTGGTAAAAAGGCACTGCCTTTGCCGCTGACAAGTGGCGCAGCAGTGCCTGTCGGTACTGCTCCAGCCGCAGGAAATCTATGTCATTGGGGTGCCCGCCCAGCCCTAGCCAAGCCTCGAAGCGGTCTAGCAGGCCCTTTGGGCCGAGGTAGTGGGCGCCTGCCTCGGTGTCGGGCCTGGGCAGTGACTGGTTGTCGAGTTGTAGTCCGAAAATTAGTTTCACGCTGCTTGAGTTTAGGGCAAACTTAGCTAGAAAATGGCGGTTCTTTCACAAACCTGGCGAACGTAAAGTTGGCGGCTCCGTAGAACTGAAACTTAGCTCGCCTGTTTTCAACGAACAATAAATGATGAAATAAATGAATTCACTACAACACGAGACTTCGCCCTATTTGCTCCAGCACGCCAACAACCCTGTTGACTGGCATGCTTGGAAGCCAGCGGCCTTCGAGCGGGCGAAAATGGATGACAAGCCCATACTTGTCAGCATTGGCTACTCGACCTGCCACTGGTGCCACGTGATGGAGCGGGAGAGCTTCGAAGACCATGAAGTGGCTGAGTTTATGAACGAGCATTTTGTGTGCATCAAAGTGGACCGGGAGGAGCGGCCCGACGTTGACCAAATCTACATGGAGGCCTGCCAAGTGATGACGGGCGGCGGTGGCTGGCCGCTCAACTGCTTCTTGCTGCCCGATGGCCGCCCATTTTACGCTGGCACTTACTACCCGCCCATGCCCGCCCACAACCGACCGTCGTGGCTTCAGGTGCTGATGAACATCTCCCACGCTTACCAGCACAAGCGTGCGACCGTGGTGGAGCAGGCCCAGCGTTTGACGGACATCATCCGGGATGCTGGCAAGACCTTCACTGGCGGCAACAAGCTGCGGGTGGTGGCGGAGGACCAGCCGTTTTCTGAGCAAGTGCTGCAAGATATTTTCACCAATATCCGGCGTCAGTTCGATTCCGTTAACGGTGGATTTGGCGGTGCGCCCAAGTTTCCCGGTACGATGAACCTGAGCTACCTGCTCGCCTATCATTTTTATTTTGGTGAAAAGCAGGCGCTCGACCATGCCCTTTCGTCGCTCGACAAGATGGCGATGGGCGGGATTTACGACCAGCTTGGGGGTGGCTTCGCCCGGTATGCCACAGACGCCAAGTGGCTGGTCCCACATTTTGAAAAAATGCTGTACGACAATGCCCTGCTGGTTGGTGTTTTGGCCGATGCCTATAAAATCACAAAGAAGGAGCTTTACCGGGAGACAATAGTTGAGACCTTGGACTGGGTGAAACGGGAGATGGCCAGCCCTGCCGGCGGCTTCTACTCGGCGCAAGATGCTGACTCGGAGGGCGAAGAGGGCAAATTTTATGTTTGGGAAGCAGAGGAAGTACAAGCCGTGCTTGGAGGTGATTTCGAGTTGTTTTCCGAATTTTATGATGTCTCTAAAAATGGAAATTGGGAAGAAAAGAATATTCTTTGGCGAAAATATGGATTCGGAGAATTTGCCGAAAAGGCTGGCATGCCTGAATCTGAGCTAAAATCTCGACTTGCCATTTGTCGGAACAAACTATTCGAGGTGCGTAGCCAGCGTATTTGGCCGGGCTTGGACGACAAGCAACTGCTTGACTGGAATGCGCTCATGTGCACGGCCCATGCAAGGGCCTATGCAGCGTTGGGCGTCGAAGCGTACCGGGAAACAGCCGTGCAAGCGCTGGAATTCCTGCTCAAAAAATTTGCACAGCCAGGTGGTCTTGCATTGTACCATACTTACAAAGCTGGACGTTCACAATACGATGCGTTTTTGGACGATTACGCTTTCGTCATCGAGGCAATGCTCGAAGTGGCCGAAATCACTGGCGATACTGGCTATGTTTTGCAAGCTGGGCGATACATTGATTTTGTTTTTGAGCATTTTCTTGACCCAGTAGATAAAATGTTCTACTTTACATCAGCAAAGCAGCAAGATGTTTTGCTTCGCAGGAAAGACCTCTACGATTCAGCGACTCCTTCTGGCAATTCGACCATGGTTCGCAACCTACAGCGGGCTGGAATATTGCTTGACAGGGAAGACTGGTTGAGCCATGCTTCCGCCATGTTGCAAACGATGCGTGATTCCATCGTGCGGTACCCTTCATCATTTGGGCAGTGGGCACATAGCTTGATGGGCGAGGTTTTTGGATGGGCAGAAGTAGCGGTTCTGGGCGAGCACTCAAAAGAAATGGCGAAGAAGGTGAATGCCGAGTATTTGCCCTGCAAGGTGCTGATGGCTTCCAAGGAATCGTTGGAGCAGTTTCCGCTGTTGGAAGGGAAAAACCCGAAAGGAGACACATTAGTATATTTATGTCAAAACTATGCTTGCCAACAACCCGTAGAAACGATTGAAGCTTTCAGACAATTAATCACGCAAAACAAAAGATATTGAGTAGGCGTTTACGAGCCACCCATGTTTAGTTTTGTTCTGACAAAAACAGTTTCCGTAGAATTTTCATCATATTTTGAAGCTTATGAAAATTGCGATTACTTTTTCCTTTTTAATTCTGGTAGTTGTTGTTGCACTGGCACAACAGCCGGCACAGTACAGCCTGTATCGGTTCAACAAGTATGCATTCAATCCAGCTTATGCAGGGCTTGACAATTCACTTAGCGTGACTGGTGTGTACAGGTCGCAATGGGGTGGCTTGCCCGGAGGACCGGTTTCGCAGCATTTCAACGCCCACATGCCTATGTACATTCTGGGCGGCGGGGTAGGGATGGGCGTGGAGAACGAAACACTGGGGTCGTGGCGGCAAACAGCATTTATGGCCAGCTATGCCAAACAGTTTCAGGTAGGAAAAGCGTCATTGCTTTCGTTTGGGCTTTCAGCCGGCTTGGTACAGCGCCTGCTCGATGCCTCGAAGGTGAGGACACCCAGTTCGACAGTTGACGACTTTGGGGCTGTTTCACAAAATGACAATTCTATCACCGGCAACGACCAGGGCGGTATAGGCCCTACGGTGCATGCAGGTGTTTTTTACCAAGGTAAAAATTTTGAGCTGGGAATTTCGGCAATAAATTTGCTTGGCAATGAGTTAGACTTGTCCGGGATTGAATTCCAACAAGAAAGAACCTACTTCCTCTACACTGGCTACCGACTCGACCTAACAAAAAGCATTGTGGTAACTCCCTCTGTTTTAGTGAAAACTGACGTCCATCAAACGCAAATTGATTTTTCCTTAACAGCACAGTACAATGAAAATATCTTTGTGGGCGGTTCGTTAAGAGGCTACAACACCAACAGCATTGATGCAGTTGCGCTCATTGGTGGCTTCAAGCTAAACGAGAAGATTTCGGTTGGGTATGCTTACGACATTGCGGTTTCAAGCCTCAAAAACGTAAACACAGGCTCCCACGAAATTTTGCTGAACTACAACCTAGGGGTGCCAATTGGAAAAGGAAGGGCACCTTCAATTATCTACAACCCACGCTCCTTGTGAATTTTTCCAGCTCAATCGCTCTCAAAATATTGTGGATAGCACAAATGGAATGGTAAGTTTGTGAAATGACAGGTACGCTTAATTAAAATAGGGCTATCCACACTAATCAAAAAAAATCTATCGTTTTTGTCTGGCGTAAAATGTTAATTTTGCCCTTTCAAGGCAGAATTTTAAGGCTGGCTGTTTGAATTCATCAGCAAAGCGTTATTTTTACGTCTCTTTTTCAACTAAAGAAGGAAAACTCGGGTGTTAAAAATGAAAAGATTATTAAAGACTTCGTTTGCGTTGCTCACCTTGGCTGCGCTAATTTCTTCTTGCGGAAGCAAGGAAACTGGAC
>JALOMF010000484.1 GCA_025455635.1 Saprospiraceae bacterium
TCAATCAAATCCCCAATCGCCATCCCGGCCACTTTCACGTAGCTGGCCTCAGGCCGAAGCCTTGCGCCGTGGCAGGTCGTGCAGATGGTGCGGCCCCGGTAGCGGGCGAGCATCACCCGGTTTTGGATTTTGTAGAGGTTTGCTTCCAATTCTTTGAAAAAAGCATCAATGCCGAAGAAGTGCTTGTTGCCCGTCCATAGCAGGCGCTGCTGCTCCTTGGTCAAGTCCTGCCAAGGCTTGTGAACGGGGAAGTCGAATTTATGCGCCACTTTCAGGAAGTCGTTCAGCATCTCCCCGTACTTCTCGCCCGACCAGCAGGCGATGGCCCCTTCATAAACACTTTTGCCCGGCACGGGCACCACTTTTTCTTCCGAAATGCCCATGATGCGGCTGAACCCTTCGCAGGTCGGACAGGCGCCAAAGGGGTTGTTGAAATTGAAGAGCTGCGGCGTGGGGTCGAGGAATTCCATGCCGTCAAGCTCGAAACGGGTGGAGAAATTGCGGATTGCGGATTGCGGATTGCGGATTGTAGGGTCTGCTAGGACTTCAATGATGGCTTCGCCCTCTGATTCGTACAAAGCCGTTTGTACGGAATCTGCGATACGCTTGCGGTTTTCCTCGTCGTCGGGGGTGACTACGAAGCGGTCAATCAGGATGCGGATGTCCTCCTCGGTGTACTCGTTCAGCGTTTTTTTGAGGTCAAATTCGCCCGCTTCGAGCACGTCCTGGATATTGCGAAGCTCGCCTTCCCAAAATATGCGGTTGTAGCCCTTCTGCATCAGCAAATTAAGTTCTTGCGAAAGGGTGCGGTCTTGGTACTTGACGGGCAACGGGATGAAGAGCTGCACCCTTGTACCTTCCGCTTGTTTTTCGATGAAATCAACGATGTCGGTCACGCTGTGGCGCTTCACCTCTTGCCCGCTGATGGGCGAGTAGGTGCGCCCGACCCTTGCGTAGAGCAGCCGCAGGTAATCGTAAATCTCGGTGAGGGTACCCACGGTCGAGCGGGCGTTGCTGGTACTGGTCTTTTGCTCAATGGCGATGGCCGGACAGATGCCCTTGATATAGTCCACGTCCGGCTTTTTCATGCGGCCCAAGAACTGGCGGGCGTAGCTGCTCAGGCTCTCCACATAGCGGCGTTGGCCTTCGGCAAACAGCGTGTCCATCGTGATGCTGGACTTGCCGCTGCCCGATACCCCGGTCACGACCACGAGCTGGTTCTTCGGGATGTCGAGGTCAATATTCTTCAGGTTGTTGGCACGGGCGCCCTTGATGAAGATGGTGTTCCTTACGGATTGCGGATTTCGGATTGCGGATTGCGGATTGGGGGGCGTGGCAGTTTCGATAGTGTTGGCCATTTTATAATTTTTGAAAAATGAAAAGATGAAATGAAGTCGAAGTAGTGAGGGCATTCAATCCCGAGGTTTCGGGACAAATCCTTCAAAACTTCAATCCTTCCTGCCTACCGGACAGGCAGGCAATCCTTTCATGCAGCCTGGGCGCTGGGTAAAACACAGGGGGCGAAATTAGGTTTTTGAGGGGGATTTTTGGGGAAAAGATAAGCCCGAAAAAAAACCGAAGCGCTGTAACAAGGCCGTGCATACCTTCGTCCCTTGTAAACAAGCCGCCAACAATCTACCCGAATTTATGCTGAACAAAACGTTTCCCTACTTCCTCCTCTTGCTGCTGCTCGCCGGCAATTCCGTTTTTTCACAAGAAAACCTGACCCTCACGGGCAAGGTATTGGACAAGAAAACCAACCGCCCCGTGCCTTTTGCGCATATCGGCATACCGGAGCGGGGCATCGGCACCACCACGGGCTTCGATGGGGGCTTCGAGTTCAAATTGCCGAAGGCTCAAGCCAACGCCGAACTCACGGTGTCGTGCATGGGCTACGATACCTACTCCAAGCCTGTTGGCAGCTTCAAAAATGGCTCGGTCATCTACCTCGACCCTTCGGTAAACCAGCTGGCGGAGGTAGTGGTGATGGACAAAAAAGCCATCGAGGACATCATCCGGCGGGCGGTGAAGGCCATCCCGAAGAACTACCCGACCGAGTCGAGCAATACGCTCGCCTTCTACCGGGAGTCGCTCACGGACGATAGCCTGCGCTACAAGTACCTCGCCGAGGGCGTCCTGAAAGTTTATAAAAACAGCTACAAAAACGACAATGAGGGCCAAGTCGGCCTGGTGCAGGGCCGCAAAATCAACCTGAAAGACCCGCTGGACACCTCGTTTTACTCCGGCCTCTCGTCCGGGCACATGGCCGCCCACCGCTTCGATTTTGTGAAAAACCGGGAGGATTTCATTGACGAGGCATTTTTCCCTGTTTACAAATATTGGATTGAAAACATCACGACCTACAATGGCCGCAAGGTGTTCATCATCGGCTTCGACAAGGAGACGGATGGCGCATCAGGCGGCGTTGCGAAGCAAAAAAAACGCAGCCTGGCCGATAGGCTGACGGGCAAGAACAAAGCAGTGGACAATTCCGTGAGCGCCCGAATGAAGGGGCGCATTTTCATCGAACAGGAGTCCTATGCGTTCATCCGGGCGGAGTTTGAAATCACGAAGGAGGGCTTGCGCAAAGGCAACGACTACCCGCTGTACGTGGGCAGTTGGAAGGCCAATAAATACGTGGTGAACTACCGCCAGCATGGCAAGAAATGGTATTTCAGCGATGCCCTTCGGGAAGGAGTGCAGGGCAACGGCGGCCACTACGCCAACGAGGTGAAAACCACGGAAATCAACCCGGAGCAGGGCAATGCCATCCCGTACCTGGAGCGCTTGCAGCGGGGCGACGAGTTCGTGCAGCTAACGGGCAGCTACGACGAGGATTTTTGGAAAAACTACAATATCACGCCCATGAGCGAGGGGCTGGCCGAGGGCATGAAGCAGTACAAAAACATGCTCAAGGCGCAGGAAGCGTTCAGTGAGGCCAACCGTTTGGCCATCCAACAGATGCGGGACTCCATCGAGGCGGCGGAGTTGCTGCGCAAAAAAGCCGAACTAGCCAAGAACAAGGAAATCACCCAAGAACAACTGGAAGACGTGGATTACGTACCGGAAAGCTTGCGCAAAGTGGACAAGGTACGCAACAAGTTTGCGAAGGTGAGAATGGGCATGGGACTTGGCACACACCTCATTTCGTCAGGTCAAAACCCCTTGGGCATCAGCTACTTCGATGGCGATGGCGACCAAATCCTGTCGCTGGACGGCAAGGTGCCGCAGCGGGAGTTCGAGGTGATTGGGCAGCTGGAGTTCGATATTGCGTTCCGCAAAAATTGGTTCATGCGCTTCGGTTGGGGCTTCGATTTTTGGAACAGCATCTACAAAGACCGGGCTATCGGCTTCGGCTTTCAGGTCAACCTGCGCCCCAAGCACCGCCCCATCATCCTGCGCACCGTGGCCCAGTACAGCTACCTACGCTACTACCGCAAACTGGGCAATGCCGAGAACGATTATGGCCGCTTCAAGGTGGAGCGGGAGCGGTTCCGGGGCGACGAAATCCGCCTAAGCTACGGCAGTCGTTTCCACATTGCCAAGCTCTCCGCCGAGCTGTCCATCGAGCTGCACAGGCACCGGGAACTGTACTTCCGTGGTAGCTACCACTACGCTTATGCGCACCACCAAGATGTGTGGTTCAAGGAGACCCGGCAGCCATCGAGAAAGGACCATCGGCTGCCCGTTAGCAGTTCGAGGCTGGAAGTCGTGAGCAAAGATGCAGCGTTTGGTGGGCGGATTGCGCCGTTGGAGAGTTTATCGTTTACGGTGGGGCTGT
>JALOMF010000485.1 GCA_025455635.1 Saprospiraceae bacterium
ACCGACTCGAAAGGCACCGACAGTTACAACCAGACCCTCTCCGAGCGGCGGGCGAAGGCGGTGAGGAATTACCTCGCATCCAATAAAGTCAGCCGCAGGCGGATGGACACCATCGGCTACGGCGAAACCGTGCCCGCCTACGGCAACGACACAGAGGCCAATATGGCCAAAAACAGGCGGGTAGAGTTCTTGATATCTGCTAATAAGCAAATGCAAAAAGAAGCGGAAAAAGAAGCCACGAGTGGCAATTAATTAATTGAATTACCAGCAGAAAAGTCCTTTATTTTATAGATAAACGCATTTAAAGTTAATGGCAGGCTCTTCTGAGAGGAGGGGTTATCAAACCCCGGCGTTCCGGGACAAGGTGGTTTGACAACCCCTCCTCTTGGAAGAGCCTGCTAAATTGCCTGACCCAGGCATTAATTTCAAGTGCGATTGTCCATAATTGCCAATTGTTGATAATCAGCTATTTGGCTCATAAAGGAGTTTTTAAACTTAACCATTTAAAAAGATTATGAAAAAAGCGATTTTAATGTTTTCAGCGCTGTTGACCATTCTAACCACACAACAAGCCAATGCACAGGGCCTTGGAATCAGGGGCGGCGTGAATTTCCAAAACGTGACCGGCAAAAATGCGCTGGGTGGCGACTTGGAAAACGACCCGATTGCGGCCTATCATTTTGGCCTGATAGGGGAGGCGACCATCGCCCCAGCGTTTTTGTTCCAAACGGGCCTACTGTACTCCGTCAAGGGCACCAAGTCTGACAATATCTTGGGCACATTTACCCAACGGGTATCCTACCTCGACATCCCGCTCCACATCGTGTTCAAGCCCGCCGTGGGCAACGGGCGTGTCATCCTCGGCTTTGGCCCCTATTTGGGTGTGGGCTTGAACGGCAAGGTGAAAGCCGAAATTGGCGGCAAAGAATCGGACATTGACATTGATTTTGAAAAGAAAATTGATGGCACGGACGAAGACCGCTACTACATCCGCCGCTTCGATGCGGGCGGCGACCTTTTCTTCGGCTACGAGTTTTCTGGCGGGCTTTCCCTCCAGCTCAACACCCAGCTGGGCATGTTGAAAATCAATCCAGAAGACGAGCAGGTCGTGGAAGACGACACCAAATGGAACAACATCGGTTTCGGCCTCTCTGCCATGTACCGCTTTGGCCCCAGGTGACCACACTCCCTGAAAATAGGCCAAACCGCAGCAAGCCGAAAAAATCGCTGCACTGCTTTGAACATTTGAAAACCTCATCCTTTTAAGGATGAAACAGCATCATTTTAAAAAAAACACTAGCATTAAAAAATTATCATTTGTCCTGTTTGCCTTCGTCCTTTTGGGCGCATTCACACTCACGTCCTGCGGCAACGATACCAGCAGCGAACGTGCCAAAGATGAAGTGGAAGAAGCCGCCGACGCCGTTGGCGATGCAATGGTGGCCGAGAAAAACGAATTCAAAAACGAAATCAACGACGCCACTGCAAAAATTGACCGCAAGCTCGAAAAGCTGAACAATGACCTGAAGGAAGCCAATGCCGACGCAAAAGCCGACATCCAAAAGGAAATTGACGAGCTGCAAGGCAAGCGCAAGAAACTGGCCGAAGACCTCGAAAACTTTAGCGAAAAAGCGGGTGCCGAGTGGGAGCAGTTCAAAGGCAATGTCCGGGAAACCATGAAAGACCTCGGCGACGACAACTAAGCAATCAATCCGTCCAAAAAGGTGAACCCTTCAGCACCGATGGGCAGGCTCTTGGCCTGCCCATTTTTTTTTGCGCTCCGCAAAATAGTAGCCCAACCAACCGCCCAGTTGAAAAAAGCGGAAAAAAACTTGACCGTTGCTTCATTTTTTGGTTCCCAATTCCCTATCTTTGCCGTCCATTTGAAAAAGGTGTATGAAATGCCTTTTCAAACAAGCTTAAAAACTCATTTTCAATCAAGATATGGCTCATCATAAATCTTCGAAAAAGCGCATCCGCCAAGACGAAAAAAAGCGTGCACGCAACCGTTTCAGCAAAAAAACTGCCCGTACCGCCATCAAGGCACTGCGTGGCCTAGAAGACAAGGCTGAGGTGGAGAAGTTCATGCCCAAAGTTGTCAGCATGATTGACAAATTGGCCAAGAAAAACACCTGGCACCCCAACAAGGCTGCCAACCTCAAGAGCAGCCTCATGCACCACTTGGCTACGATGTAAGCCAAGCCCGCAAGCCATCGCTGCTGCTGAAAAGTGCATCTCCCCAAGCCGGGGGATGCACTTTTTTAGTTTCCCAAAAATCGGGTTCAAGAAACTTATTTTCTTCGCAATCGCCTGAAAGTCAAGGCATTGCGAAGCGAAAACACCAACTGCCACACTGCCATGACCTTATTGGATGCCATCTTGACCGCCATCGTCGAAGGCTTGACCGAGTTCCTGCCCATCTCCAGCACGGGGCACATGATTCTGCTCAACTACCTGCTGGGCAACCACGAGGACGCCTTCACCTCCACCTTCGAAATCGTCATACAGCTCGGCGCCATCATGGCCATCGTGCTGCTCTACGCCAAGCGGTTCATCTTCAAGTTCGACATCTACCTGAAGCTCTTCGTGGCCTTCCTGCCGTCGGCGGTGCTGGGTGCCCTTTTTTACAAAATTATCAAGACCTACCTCTTCAACCACTGGGTGGTGGCCACCTCGCTCATCATCGGCGGCATCATCCTCATCCTGCTCGACAAGCGCATGGCCCACGGCGAGCAGACGCCCGAAGAGCTGGACAATATCAGCTACAAGCAGGCATTTTTCATCGGCTGCTTCCAGTGCATCTCCATGATTCCCGGCGTATCGAGGGCGGCGGCCACCATCATCGGCGGCATGTTCAACGGCCTCTCGAAAAAAAGCGCTGCCGAGTTCTCCTTCCTGCTGGCCATCCCCACCATGATTGCCGCCTCCGCCAAAGACCTCTACGAGTTTGAGGGCACCATCACCAACGACCAATGGACGACCATCGCCATCGGCTTCGTGGTGGCTTTCGTCACCGCTATTTTTGCTGTGAAATGGTTCGTGAAACTGCTGGAAAAGCACGGCTTCACGGGCTTCGGCTGGTACCGCATCGTGATTGGCGTACTGTTTTTGCTCTTCGCTTGGTCGCAGCTTTGAGGTGGTTTTTTGCTTCGCAAAATATGGATAATCAGCCTACTGGCTGCAGAAACTGCATCTCGTACAACTCCCGGTAGCGCCCGTTCTCGTTCTGGAGCAATGCCTCGTGGGTGCCAAACTCCCGCACCTCGCCTTTTTCCAGCACCAGTATTTTGTCGGCATGGCGGATGGTGCTCAAGCGGTGGGCGATGATGATGCTCGTGCGCTTCGCAATGAGCTTTTCGATGGCAAACTGGATGACCGACTCCGATTCTGGGTCAATGGACGAGGTGGCCTCGTCGAGGATGAGTATCTGCGGGTCGAAGACCAGCGCCCGCACGAAGCTGATGAGCTGCCGCTGGCCCATGCTCAGGGTAGCGCCCCGCTCCTGCACTTGGTAGTCGTAGCCGCCGGGCAGCTTCTCGATGAACTCGTGCGCCCCTATCATTTTCGCTGCCGACAGCACCTGCTCCCGGCTGATGCCCTCATTGCGGAGCGTAATATTCTCCAGTACCGTTCCGCTGAACAGGAACACGTCCTGCAAGACCACGGCCATGTGCGAGCGAAGGGCGTGCAGTTCGTAGTCCCGGATGTTGACGCCGTCAATTTCGATGCTGCCCTGCTGCGTTTCGTAGAGGCGGTTGAGGATGCTGATGGTGCTCGT
>JALOMF010000039.1 GCA_025455635.1 Saprospiraceae bacterium
CCCGCCATTCACCACACCCAAGCCTCGGTTCGTTTACAAGTGGCCATGGGGCGTATTTCCCTCCTACATCTTTGCCGTACAATCAAATGAAAACCACTGGCCGACAAGTGTCGCTGGTGCTAACCCGAGTACCCCAAAACCAATTTCCGAACACAGTTTATTCAATTATTCAAATTCAATTTCCACATGAAAATTTCTACAACAAAACAGTTTTTCACCTTGGTTTTCATCCTGTTATCAGGGTTTTCGGCCTTCGGCCAAACAGCTACTACCATCACGGCGGCGGACATGCCCGTGCCGATGGGGCCGTACAATTATGACAGGGTCACGGGCTTGGTGACCAATGTAGTGCCCGAAATCAATGCGGTCTGGGACTATGCAACGATTTTTGCGAATGAGACAGACATTGCCGAGTTCTACCCAGAGACCATCCCATTTTTCTTGGACGCTGGCGTGGACGTTTACCGGATTTTGTTCAAAAACATGAACTCCGATTTCGGCTACGAAATCTACCAAGAATTCGACTTCAACGCCAACGGCATTGACGACATCGCAGTGGACGTGCTGGAGCAGAGCAACACCCTCCAGCCCTTCACTGGAAATATCAACGACAGTATTTTCATACCTGCCCAAAGCAAAATCGTGGGCACACCGAGGCGCATCGTCGAGTTCCCATTCACGGCCAACAGCGCTTGGTCGTCGAGCAGCCGACGGGTGACGGACATGGTCTTCCATATCCCCGCTTTTGGCCTCAATTATGCACCTGTGCAACATGCCTACACCTGGGTGCGCCACGACAGCATCGTGGGTTGGGGCAAGATGCGGGTCTATACCCCCGACGGCCCCAGCATTGACTACGACGTGCTGATGGACCGAATCAGCGAGCATACCGTGGACAGTTTTTACCTGAATGGCACACCTGCACCAGCGGCCCTGCTCACGGCGTTTGGCGTTTCCCAAGGACAAATAACCGAGGAAACCTACCGCTACAATTTTTACCGCAAGGGTAGCTTCAACTACTTGGCTAGCTTTTTTTACAACACCGACGCCACTTACACGAACGTGTTCAATGCCTTCATTGGTAAGGATGATATTGAGACGGCGCCGCCTTCGGCAACAGTTGAAGAGGTTTCTTATGCCACCTTGCTCTACCCAAACCCATCGGCGGGCAGCGAGCTGAACATCAAGCTCATGGGCGGCCAGTTTGAGCTGGGCAGCTACGAGGTGTTCGACGCAATGGGACGGCTGGTGAAACAGGGGCAACTGCAAGCCAACGGCAGTGATGTCCAGGTTCAAATGGGCGAGCCATTGCCAAGCGGCAACTATTATATCCAACTGAAAGACAAGGAATTGCGCAGCGTGGCAACGCAACAATTCGAGGTGATTAATTGAATTTGAAAACAGCGGAGAACGGCCTGGATAAAAGCAACTGGACAAATTTGCTGATGGAAACATCGTTTATTCCGGCCTTCTCCGCTTCTTTGTATTCAATTTTCAAAAACAGCAAAATCAATCACAATGAAAATCAACACTAATCACCTCGCCGGGCTGCTGCTCGGCATTTCCCTTCTTGCCTTTTCCTGCCAACCCGGCGGCAACGTCCCGGCCTCTTGGCAAAAATTCATGGACTGCGCCAACACGGCCTGCGTGGCCGAAGTAGTGGCCGTCAAGGACGACTACCTGAAAGACCCCAAGCCCCTTTTCGAGGAGTTCATCAAGACCGACGAACGGGGCGAAGACCATTTCGTGGGCTGGCTCTACATCCTGCGGGACAGTGTGCTGGTCAACTCCAGCTACGGCCCCACCATGGACCGTTTCAACATGCAGCAGGCGCTTATCGCCAAGAGCCGGGAGTTTGAAAACGACCCGAAATATGGCACTTGGGCCAAATCCGTCATCGGTGAACTGGAGCTGCTGGCCATCGCTTCGGAATTGGAGGACGACATCGTGGAGCACATGAGCATCACGGGCACCTACACCTACGACCTGCCTAAAGACGCTGGAAGTGGTGAAATCAAGATTTACCCCTCCGACGACGGCACGGTACGCTATGCCATCTCGGTGGTAGGCCCGCCGCCCGCCCACAACCAAGGCATGATGGAAGGCAATGCGCCGCTGAAGGACAACGTGGTCACCATCACCAATACCGAATTTGGCGGCAAATGCGTCATCGAAATGACCTTCGCCGATGCGGAAGTGGTCGTAAAAACCCTCTCTGGCGACTCGCCCACTTGTGGCTTTGGCAACAACGTGATGGCCGATGGCACCTACAAATTGGTGGATGACCTGAACCCGTTCATGGCCGAGGGCGGCGACCCCGTTCCAGCCACCATGGAGGGCCTTTGGGTGAGCACCACCGACCCTAAATCGGAACTGGCCATCGGCAACGGCAAGTACGTGGAGATTTACGACACCAAAGAGGTTTCAAAATTGCCCTTCCGCTACTTTGAGGAGTGCCCCGGTGACTGCAACCCGGTGGCCAACAAGTCTTGCATCCAAGTGATGGGGCAGGATAACATTTGCTATGTGGTGGTGAAGACCACGGCAAAAGAACTAGAGCTTTCCATGATTGGCGGTACTGGCAACACGTTGGTTTACAAGGCCAAGAAATAGGTTTTCTGAATTTTAAATAGTCGCATTTAAAATTCATGCTTGGGTTGGTAATTTGAGCAGGCCCTTTCGATAGGAGGGGTTATCAAACCCCGGCGTTCCGGGACACCGGGGTTTGAGAACCCCTCCTATCGAAAAGACACCGGGGTTTGAGAACCCCTCCTATCGAAAGGACACCGGGGTTTGATAACCCCTCCTATCGAAAGGACACCGGGGTTTGAGAACCCCTCCTATCGAAAGGACACCGGGGTTTGATAACCCCTCCTATCGAAAGGACACCGGGGTTTGATAACCCCTCCCCTCGAAAGGGCCTGCTATCAACTTTGAATACGTTCATCTATAAAATCTTCTTCATCGTGGTCGGTAGGGTGTGCGCATCCTACCGGCTTTTAATTTTTGAAAGCATGAAAAAATCAACCATCCTCCTCCTTTTCGCAGCCCTGCTTTTTGCCGCCTGCGGCGAAAAACCTGCGCCAACGACCGAAGCGCCCGCTGCCACCGAACCCGACCTGAGCATCTTCATCGGTGAAAGAGTGGGCCTCATCACCCCTGCCAACTGCACCCGTGAGGGCGTTCTGGCCGCCTACGGCAACGACGCCAAAGTGGACTCCCTTTACATCATTGACGGCATGTACGGCGAGGGCGTCGTGCTATTCCCCGACCACCCACGCCGCCGGGTGGAGATTTATTGGGAAAAGGAATTTGACCCCAAACGCCCCGCTTATATCCGCATCGAAGGCGACAGCACGGGCGTTTCCGACTGGAAAACTTCCAACGGCATCACCATCGGCACACCGCTGGCCGACTTGGTGAAACTGAACGGAAAAGCCTTCGACATCTCCGGCTTCGGCTGGGACTACGGTGGCTTCGTGACGGACTGGAAAGGCGGCAATTTCAATTCCTCGATGATGATTCGACTGGAACCTGCCGGCAACGAGGCTTCCGCTAAAGTAGCGGGCGAAGGCAGTTTCGCCTCCGACAACCCCGACATGGTGGCCGCCAACCCCAAGGTTTCAAGGATGGAGTTCCGCTTTTTGGCCAACGAAAAGCTGCCCGACTGCATCACGGCGCTGGTGGCAGCCGATAAAGTGGATGGCAAGATGAACGTCCTGAAAACAAACGTCAATGGCACCGACCACTACTGGCTGCAAAGTGGGGCGGCGGCCTACGACGGCATCGAATTGATTTACGACGCCAACTGCAAGGAAGTCTGCAAAACAGGTGGGATGCGCAAGCCGATGGACTGCATGAAGGTGTATGAGGGCAAGCCGTGGGAATTGGTTTGGGAGGAGAAGTAGGCAGGGAAATTGGGGGAATTGGGGAATTGGGGAAATTGGGGGAATTGGTTCGGGGCCTACCCAATTCACCCAAGTTCTCCGGCTCAAATCCGCTCCGAAACATTGACAGCCAGCGTGCTCAGCAGGCGCTTGGGCATGGTGCTGTCAGGGCATAAAAAAAGTTCCTCGCCCTCCTTGCTCTCGTTGTTTAGATAGTCACAAAGGAAAAAATCGGGCTGGAAAACCTCCTCCACGGCCAGCGAGAAAAAGGCGCTTCCGGCAGTGGCCTTGTTGGCCACGAAATTGGTGGAGACGATTTGGTTCTTGCCAGCACCGCCGCTCTGTGTCAAGAATATTGCCCCGCCGAACGCCGCTTCGTTTTTCACGAACTTGCATTTTTTGAGGTCAATCTTGCCGAGGCCAAGGTCATTGTTGCTGAAGATGCCGCCGCCGCCCTTGCCTGCCCGGTTGCTCACGAAGGTACAGTTGTCGAGTTCGACCAAGGCTTCGCCCATGTGGCCGTTGTTGAAGATGGCGCCGCCTTCCTCTGCATAATTTTCAAGGAAAACACAGTTTTTTAGGGCCAAGGTAGAGCGCCCTCCCCTGCCGGAGCCATCGTTGTAGATGCCGCCGCCGGAGCGGTTGCGGCTGCCAGCTGGCTCCCAAGCATCGGAGTGGCCGCCCGTGATGACGAAGCCGTCAATCACCGTGCCTGCGCTGGCGTTTTTAAGGTAAACGACCGTGAACGTATTGTCGGACTTCGCATCGGTGCCAATCTCGCCACTGAGCTTGGTCGGGTGCGAGAACCACCTGCGCTGGCCGAGGCTCGACTCAGTGCCACTGAAGCCACCGTAGAGCCTGACGCCGCCGGGTATTTGGAAGGAAATTTCTCGCTGTTGCACGTTGCAGTAGTCACATTCGGTAGGTAGGTAGGTGCCCTCGGCTACCCATATTTCGGTGCCGGTCGTTGCAATGGCGAGGGCTTGCTGCAAGTCACCAAAGGCATTGTTCCAACTGGTGCCGTTGCCAGTTCCTTCTTGTTTCACGTAAATTACTTTTGCGGTTGAGTCTATGGCAAAGCACGCCACGAGCAGCAAGGGTAGAATAGTGTTTTTCATTAAATGTTTGTGTTGTCTTGGTTAAAATACGTAAGCTGTCAAATCTGCGAGAAAGGGGGAAACTGACGGGGGAGGAAAATTGTGTCGTTGAGGAAGGAGAAAAAATACGCTACAAATATAAGGGTCAAAATCTGTGACAAGCAACCGATGGCAATCCCTTGCAAAATATTTTTTTGCGAATAATGTGCAGACGCCTGATTTTACTAGGGGTTTTCTTGCCAAGCCATCAAATATTTTTTTTTCCGCAAATTATCAAGCCCCTCGTTTTCACCTACTTTTCAAGCGGAAAAAACCAAGTAATACAAGGCTTTCGAGCCGCAAGTAGCAAAAGCATGATTTTGTGACATGGATAATCGGTGGGAATTGGCAAAAGCAGGCTTGATATTTGCAAAATTAATCAATTGTAACCAAGGGTGAAGCCTGTTTGAAATTGAGAAAAACGCATTGACTTCAAATCCTTTTTTCAAAATAGGGCAAACAAATCAGCGTTTGTCCTATATCCCTACAACAAATCCAAGACTACACACCTTTTCCTTGGGATGGCAAACTGCCGACTTACATGCCTGAAACCTATCAAATGTAAAACCCGTAACAGTTAATTCTGGTAAATTTGCCCCTCGCACCATTGAGGTTCACTCACAAACAATCAAGATTTACGATGTTTTACAGAATTTTCCCATTGTTCATGTTGCTGCTTGCAGTCGAAGCAGCAGCACAGACACCGATGCACATCCAGCTCGAAAAAAACACCAAGCTCGATGCTTTTGCCAACAAAAACCTGGCCTGCGCCGACCAGTTCGCTGGCACCATTTCTTTCAACAGTTTTCTGGGCCAAAGCAACGACATTGACCTCGACACGATTTACTTCTGTTTCAACGATGAAATCAGCATCACCCACAACCCCGATGCCAACCTCTCAGGCGACCCCGTTCCAGTGACCTTGCCGGGTATCACCTACGCTTACCTTAATTGCCCGCCCACGATTAGCGGCCCCAACCTAACCAGCATCCTGCTCGACCCCTGCATCATTGACAACCCGATGCCCATCAACGACCTCTGGATTACGGGCGGCGGCCAGCCCAACGGCAATATCACGTTCAGCAACACAGGTGTTTCACAAAACATCTTCAACATGGGAGACCCCGTGCTGCTCTGGTTTGCGCCCATCACCATTGACCGCTTCCCGAACATCTACGAGGCTGACCCCACTACCGGCGAAACTGGCCCCTGCACCCACATGAACATTGCCGAAGCCTTCGCAGTGGTCTATCTCAACGAAATCACCACCTCCAACACCCAGACCAACACGGGCCTCAGCGGCTGCCAAGGCTCGTTCGAGGTGGAGGGCGGCTTGCCCGAATTCGACGGTAGCAACTACACCTTCGACATCACCCTCATCGGCAACAACTCGGTGAAGGGCACGGTGGTGAGCGGCCCGGCCACGCACGGCGCCACGGTGGAGTTTCAGGTGCCCGTGCCTGGCGTTTACCTCATCAGCGTGGAGGATGGAAAAAGTTGCGGTGCTACGGTGTTCGCCAACATGAGCAGCTGCGTCAGCGTAACGCAGAGCGTCCAGTCGCTCTCGGCAGCACCGGGCGACCTCGTTTGCTTGGACGTTACCAACGAAAACGGCTTCAACAACATCGCCGGGATGAACTACGGCCTCACTTGGGACGAATCGGTGCTACAATTCGCCAGCGTGACCAACCTGACGACCTTGCTGCCCAGCTTCAGCCCGGCCACTAGCTTCAACAGCAGCTTGGGCGATACGCTGGTTTTCGCTTGGTTCAACCCTTCTGGCACTGGCGTCAACCTTCCGGTAAATACCGTGATTTACCAAGTCTGTTTCAACGTGATTGGCGGCAATGGCAACTGCACCGACGTGAGCTATGTCAGCCCATCCAGCAACGGCATTGACGTGGTGACGGCCAACGGCTCACAGTTGGGTTTCAATGGCATTGACGGCTCGGTCTGTGTTTCAAACTCAGCCTTGGTCATTGATTTCACGCAAACAGCCGTCACCTGCCCCAGCGGCACCAATGGCAGTTTCAGCGTCACCGTCAACGGCGGCAACGCCCCCTACCAAATCACTTGGCAAAACACAACGGGCGGCCCAATCGGTGGCCCCGGCGTCATCAACCTGAACGGTGGAAGTTTTACGGCAAATAACCTGGCCGCTGGCACTTACAGCGTGACCGTGAACGACGGCCAAGGCGCCCCACTGGTCGGCGTGGAGCAGGTCACCGTGCCTGGCCCACCCCCACTCGTCATCAATTTTTTGGTGAACAGGCCAACCTGCAACGACCTATCGGACGGCAGCCTGATTGCCAACCTCATTTCGGGCGGCCAGCCCGTCAGCAACCCGCTGAACACCTACACCTTCGCTTGGAGCGTGCCCGGCAACGGCAACGTCTCCGCCATCGGCTCGCTGCCCGTGGGCACCTACACCGTCACCGTCACCAACAACAGCAACGGGTGCAGCCTGACCAATACCGTGCAGATGACGCAGCCCGACCCGATTTCATTGCAAATCGCGGAAAACTCGGCCACCTGCACGGGCATCCCCAACGGCTCGCTATCCGTCATGGTCAGCGGCGGCACGCCGAATGCCAACCAAGATTACACCATAGAATGGCCCAGCGTCGGGGCAGGCATCACGGTCGTGGGCACCAGCTCCAGCTTGTCGGGCTTGGAGGCCAACTGCTACCCGCTCGTGGTAACGGACAACAACGGCTGCGAACTGACGCAGGACGTATGCGTCACTGCCGACAAAGTGCTGTCGTTCAATGCCGTCGTGACGCCGATTGGCTGCAGCTCCGCATGCAGCGGCGGCATCTTCGCAACGGCCTTCACGACGGGCGGCGTACCCAGCACCCAGTTCAATTTTGACTGGTTCGGCGTACCCGTACCACCGCCGCCAGTGGCAGAAGGGAACAATTTCTCCGAAATGGATGGGCTTTGCGAAGGCACGATAACAATGATTTTAGAAACGTCAGATGGCTGCCGACTGGACACCACCTTCCAGATGGCCCCAGCCTCGGAGCTTGACCTCAACCTCCTCACTTTCCAGAACGTGAGCTGCATGCCCGGCAACAATGGCTCCATCACCGTTGAGCCTTCGGGTGGCAATGCGCCTTACACCTACAATTGGTCAAATGGCAGCACGACGAATACACCCATGCTCACTGGCCTCTCAGCTGGCACCTACGATGTGACCGTGGTGGACGGCGGCGGCTGCCGTGACTCGGTCTTGAACATCACCCTCGTCTCGCCGCTTGGCCCCAATATCACCTTGCTCGCCGACGACGTGGTAAGCTGCTCCAACAGCACGGATGGCATCCTGACTGTGACAGCCATGCCCGGCAATACCCCCATCACGGGTTATACTTGGTCGAACGGGATGATGGGCCAGGCCATCAACAACCTAGCACCCGGCACCTACATCGTGACGGTGAGCGATGCCGCTGGCTGCATGGACGTTGACACGGCAATGGTGCTCGCCAGCTCGCAAATCGTGATTGACAGCTTCGTGACCAGCGCTCCGCAATGCCCTGGGCTGGGCGGCGGCAATATCATCGCCTTCATCAGCGGAGGCACCACGCCCTATTTTTTCAACTGGTCAAACGGCCTGACGGGCAACGGCCTCAATGCCAACAACAACCTCGTGGCAGGAAACTACGCCCTCACGGTGAGCGACGCCAACGGCTGCCCACCTGCCACAGGCTCGGTCACCATTTCCGACCCGCCTTCCATCCTTGCCGATTTCACCGCCATAGACTCGGTGAGCTGCGCAAATGGTGGGCAAACCTGCGATGGCACGGCCACCGCTACGGCAAGCTACAGCGACAACAGCGCCGGCCTGTTCAACTTCATCTGGATAAGCGGCACCACCAACAACAACACCGCCACCAGCACCGCCTCCAACCTCTGTGCTGGCAACCAGCGCCTCATCATTTCTGATGGGATTTGTTTCGATACTTTCTTCGTAAACATCCCCGCACCGCCCATCATCACGCCCGGCCAAGACATCGAAAACGTGAGCTGCAACGGGCTTTCTGATGGTGAAATCACCTTGGAACCCAGCGGCGGCACCCCACCCTACACCATCATCTGGCAAAATGGAACCCCCGGCAACAGCCTGACCGACCTGCCCGCTGGCAGCTACACCGCTGCCATCACCGACAGCAAAAACTGTACTTTCACGCACATGGTCACGGTCACGGAGCCGAGCGTGTTCGAGGTTTTCCTCAACCCCAATGTCACGGCAAACCTGAGCTGTCCCGGCGTACCCGATGGCACCATTGCGGTCGTGGCGCAGGGCGGCAATGTGGGCGAACTCGTTTACCTCTGGCAAAACAACGTGGCTGGCACCGACGAGGCCACTGCCACGGGCCTGCCTGCTGGCACCTATTCAGTCACCGTCACGGACCCCGAAGGTTGCTCCGATTCGCTGACCCATACGTTGGCGGAGCCACCACCCATCCAGTTTGTGCTGGGAGAAACTGCGCCCATCGAATGTTTTGGCGAAATCACGACCATCACCGTGGAATCGGTGACAGGGGGCAACCCCAATGCCAACTACGTGTTTTCGAGTGGGGCCTGCATCCAAATAGAACTTGGCGAGCCATGCCCAATCCTTGCTGGCGAGCATGAAATAGAGATACTGGACTTGTTCAACGGCTGCTCGCTGGACACCACCGTGAACGTTGAACAGCCGCAGCAAATCACCGTGACGCTGCCCGAAATCGTAGAAATCGAACTTGGCGACACGCTGACCCGGCTCGACCCGACCATCGTCTCGTCGTTCCCAATTGATACCTTCATCTGGTCGCCTGCCGAAAACCTCTCGTGTTACGATTGCAAGAACCCCAGGGTCATCGGCATCGAGCCAACCGATTACACACTGACCATCACTGACATCAACGGCTGTACCGCCACGGCGGAGGTTTTTGTGGACATAGACCGCAACCGCAACGTGTACGTCCCCAACGTCTTTTCACCCAACGGCGACGGCATCAACGACAAGTTCCAAGTATTTACGGGCATCGGTGTAGAGCGCATCAACTACCTGCGGGTGTACGACCGCTGGGGCGAGCTGGTTTACGATGAAAAAGACCTACCCCCCTCACCCGACGGCGCACTGGGCTGGGACGGCATCTTCCGGGGCAATGTGATGAACCCCGGCGTTTTCATCTACGCCGTCGAGGTCAGGTTCATTGACGGGAAGGTGTTGGTCTATCGGGGCGATGCGATTTTGGTGCGGTAAATCGGCGCTATTTTTCAATGAAAAAGGGGTTTTGGTCGGATGGCCAAAACCCTTTTTTTTCCTAAAAACAGCCACCCAAGTGCCTTTTCCATTTTAAGGAATAGCACTTAAACTGGGAGCTATACTTCATTGCTCGCCAAGTTTGCGTTTCAATGCTTCTAATTGTTTCAGCAAATCTGCATTTTCAGTTTTAGTATCATTCAATTCTTTTAGCAACGCTTTCTCTTTCTCTTCAAACATCGCATTAATAGTTCTCCATGCTTCTTGTTCAATTTCTATCCGCTTTCTTTCTTCTGGGTTAGTCCCGCTGTGGTGCAAAATATCAGTCATTATTTTCACATCCTCGTTATCGGTTGGATGAGAAAACTGTTTGGTAATTTTCTTGTCGTCAACGAAATTGTTCTGTTCAAAAACGCTCAATAATTTGTCCAAACTAGTTTGATAGCGGTTTGTAATTCTATCCACTTGAACGATATAGCTGTCGTGCGTTGGCTTCTCAACAAAGTCAGATTTTTTTTCAAGAACGGTATTGTTTACTAGGTCTTTGTAATTTCTTTCGATTTTTAAACAAGCGGTTTCGATTTCGGGAAGTATAAATCCAAGAATATAAATAGTTGTAATGGGCAATGCGATTATTTCATTGTTCAGCTTGCCCTCTTTTTTATATTGCTCACCCAAGTAGTTGCGGAAGCGCATCAAGTCAATTTGGTTTTTTGCCTTTTGAATCTCGATTAATATCTTTTTTAACTCTCCGGTTTCGGATTTGATTGTTGCGATAATGTCAAGCCTAAAAACAGCAAGCCCCGCCAACTCATCGGTGTAAGTAAATTCTTGTGGTTTTACTTCTACCGTTTCGATTTGCTGTTCCAAAAGCGTCCCAATGAAAAACTTTGCTACCCGCTCGTTTTCCATCATTCGCTTAAATACGGTGTCATAGATTGGATTTGCGATAATCATCTACCTGAATTTGTTGAGCAAATTTACAGGTTAAATCCGTCTTCGGTTATGCAGTCGAGATTTCGTATGCTTAGGTTTGGATGGCTGTCCTGTGGGAATTTCGGCACCTCCCACTAGCCCACGCCACCAATCTCCACCACCAACCCATCCCAGGCCAAGCCGACGCCTTTCGGCAACAACTTTCCCCTGACCTCGGCAAGCCCCATCTGGTGGCTGATATGCGTTATCCAAGCCTGCTCCGGGCCGATTTCACCAATAAAATCAAGCGCTTGCGCAAGGTTCATGTGCGAGTGGTGAGGGGCTTCGTGCAGGGCGTTTACCACCAAGGTTTTCACGCCTGCCAGCTTGCCTCTTTCCGAAGGAAGCATGGTTTTCATGTCGGTGATGTAGGCAAAATCGCCGATGCGGAAGCCCAGCACGGGCAAGCTACCATGCCGCACTTCGATGGGCAGGAAGGGGATGCCAGCAACCTCGAAAGGCTCATCGCTGGAAATGGCCACAGTGTCAATCATCGGCGCACCGGGGTATGGTTTTTCATCAAAAATATAATGGAACCGCCCTCTCACTTCGTCCAGCACGGGCGGCGTGCCTAGGAGCGGCATGTGCTGCCGTTGCAGGAAATTGAAGGGGCGCACGTCGTCCAGGCCGATGATGTGGTCGTTGTGCTCGTGGGTGAGCACCACGGCTTCGAGGGAGGTGACGCCATGCCGCAGCATCTGCTGCCGGAAGTCAGGCCCGCAGTCAATCACCACGTTTTTCCCTTGGTGCTGGAGCAGTAGGGAAGTGCGCAGCCGCTGGTCATGGGTATCGGTGGAAGTGCATACTTCGCAGCTACAGCCGATGATGGGTACGCCCTGCGAAGTGCCTGTGCCTAGGAATATTGCTTGCAGCTTGGGTGTATTTTGAATGATGAGTATGGTGAAACTGAAGGCGCAAAACTACGATTTGAGCTGGAAAAGCTGGGAAAATGGATTTGGAAGGGAAGGAAAAAATGAAGGCGGCCCTTTTGATTTTGTTTACAAAATTTAGTGAGAGTAAACAGGGCCGCCTCCATGTAAATAACGCCTATTTCTTTAAACCATGACAAATACGATGGGGCGGCGGCGTTCGCTGCCTGCAAGTCAGCTTTTTTTTAATTTTTTTTTAACAACAATGAACTTGTGTTTTTCAACTAATCAGGATTGCGTTCAGAAACTTACAATGCACCACTCAAATCCCAATTAACAAGCGCACTTGCCTATATTTGCGAAGCCAGCATTTGGTCAAAAAATTCATCAAAAAAATGTAACCATGACCCGTTTACTCAGCTTTGCCTTCGCTGTTTTTTGCTTCGCAAACATGGCCCATGCCCAAATCATCTGGGCCGAGCCTGCTTTCCCGACTGCCGGGCAAGCGGTCACCATTTTCTTCGACGCCACCGAGGGCACGGGCGGCCTCGCCAATTGCAACTGCGACGTCTTTCTCCACACGGGCGTCATCACCAGCCAGAGTACTGGCAGCAGCGACTGGAAGCACGTCGTGACCACTTGGGGCCAAGCCAACCCTGCTTGGAAAATGACGCCCGTCGGCGGCCAGCCGAACGTGTACCGCTACGACATCGAGCCGAGCATCACGGCCTACTACAACGTGACCGACCCCAACGAAATCATCGAGAAAATGGCCTTCGTGTTCAGGAACGGCACTGGCTCCCTGGAGGGCAAGGGCGATGGCGGCACCGATATTTTCTACGACGTGGCCCCCGACAATTCGGTGTTCAGCATGACCCTCGTCACCCCCAACCAGCAGGCCGTGTTCACAAGCCTCGGCGCCACCATCAACGTGCAGGCCGCCACTTCACAAACCGCTGATTTTCAGGTATTTGACAATGGCTCGCTGGTACACAATGCCAACGGCACCACCCTCAGCTACAACCTGACCGTGACCACAGGCGGAGCGCACCAAGTGGAAATCAGGGCCGATAATGGCAGCGAGACCCTCAGCCGTTTTTTCAGCTACGCCGTGCCCAGCGCAAACGTAGTGGCAGCACTGCCCAGCGGCACCGACCTCGGCATCAATTATTTGCCAAACGGAACGGGCGTCGTGCTGGCGTTTTTTGCCCCTGGCAAGCAGTTCGCCTATGTCATCGGCGACTTCAACGATTGGCAGCTCGACGACGATTACCAGATGAAACGCAGCCCCGATGGCAACACGTGGTGGCTCGAAGTGAACGGCCTAACCCCCGGCCAGTACTACGCCTTCCAGTACGTGGTGAACGGCGACATCCGCATCGGCGACCCCTACAGCAAGCTCGTGCTCGACCCCTCCCACGATGGTTTTATCCCTTCGGAAAACTTCCCCAACATACCCCCCTACCCTGCTGGCAAGACCACGGGCATCGCCTCGCTGCTGCGCACTGCCGAACCTGCCTTCGACTGGCAGCACGACGGCTACGACCG
>JALOMF010000486.1 GCA_025455635.1 Saprospiraceae bacterium
CCAACACCTTCAATATGTCGCCCGATGAGCTGAAATTGTTGTTGTTTGGGGGGATGTTTACAGGGATGAGGGGTTAGCGATGAGGAATGAGGGGGCTACGAACTACTTGAACGTGCTCACCACCACTTTTGGGGAAGTTTTGAGAAAATAGGGGTAGCTGCTTTTCCGACACCATTCCCTATCTTTGCCGCCATGACGCAAAAGATTCTCATCCTCGATTTTGGTTCACAATACACCCAACTCATCGCCCGGCGTGTGCGGGAGTTGAACACCTACTGCGAAATCGTCCCCTACAACAAAGTGCCCGCCCTTGACGACTCCGTGAAAGGCATCATCCTCAGCGGCAGCCCGTTCTCGGTGCGGCAAGCCGATGCCCTGCGCCTAGACCTCGATACTGTGATTGGCAAACGGCCAGTTCTGGGCGTCTGCTACGGGGCGCAGCTCATCGCCGATAGCTATGGCGGCCAAGTCGAGCGCTCCGAAAAGCGGGAGTACGGCAAGGCGGCATTGACGAAAATACATTCCAACGAAAGCCTACTGCATGGCGTGCCCGCCGACTCGCAGGTGTGGATGTCGCATGGCGATACGATTGTGAAACTGCCGGAACAATTCGAGCTGATGGCCAGCACCGAGAGCGTGGAAGTGGCGGCTTTCCAATCCAAGGCGGGTGCGTTTGCGCAGCCTGTTTTCTGCATCCAATTCCACCCCGAAGTGACGCACAGCTTGGATGGCATGACCATCCTCCGCAATTTCGTTTACGACATCGCTGGCTGCCGGGGCGACTGGACGCCCGTTCATTTCATCGAAGAAAAAATTGCGGAGCTGCGCAAAACCATCGGCGACGAGCGGGTGCTGATGGGCCTCAGCGGTGGCGTGGACAGCACGGTGGCCGCCGAATTGTTGCACAAAGCCATTGGCGACCGCCTTATTTGCTTTTTTGTGGACAATGGTTTGCTCCGCAAAAACGAGTACCAGGAAGTGCTAGACAGCTATAAAACAATGGGCCTCAACGTGGTCGGCATTGACGCCAAGCAGCGTTTTTACGATGAGCTTGCTGGCGCAACGGAGCCGGAGAAAAAACGCAAAATCATCGGTCGGGTCTTCATCGAGGTGTTCCAGGACGAAGCGAAAAACCTCTCCGATATTGAGTGGTTGGGCCAAGGCACGATTTACCCCGACGTGATTGAATCGGTGTCGGTGCATGGACCGAGCGTCACCATCAAATCCCACCACAACGTGGGCGGGCTGCCAGAACTTATGAAGCTGAAAATAGTGGAGCCGCTGCGCTCGCTGTTCAAGGACGAAGTGCGGCGGGTCGGGAAAGAACTCGGCATCCCGAAGGACATTCTGAACCGCCACCCGTTCCCCGGCCCTGGCCTCGGCGTGCGCATCCTCGGCGACATCACGCCGGAGAAAGTGGCGCTTTTGCAGGAGGCAGATGCAGTTTTTACCAAAAATTTGAAGAAATTCGGGCTTTATGACGAAGTTTGGCAGGCCGGAGCGGTGTTGCTGCCCATCCAGTCCGTCGGCGTCATGGGCGATGAACGGACTTATGAACAGCCCGTGGTGCTGCGTGCCGTGAACTCCACGGACGGCATGACGGCGGAATGGAGCCGCTTGCCGCACGAGTTCTTGGCGGTGGTTTCCAACGAAATCGTGAACAACGTGAAGGGCATCAACCGGGTGGTTTACGACATCAGCACAAAGCCGCCAGCGACGATTGAATGGGAGTGAGGAGGTATGAAGGTGTGGAGGTATGGTGGGATGTGGGGTAACCTGCTTTTATTAAAAAATACAAGGCTTTTTTGCGATACAATACTTGATTTATTTAGGTGGGATTGAGCGATTTGGATTCCATGAATAAGTCGGGGGCAAAAACAACAACATGAGAAAAAGGATAGCATTTACCCAGGCTTTTGGCGTTTTTTCGGTTGCATTGCTGCTTGCAATTGCGCTACCATCTTGCGGATGGCTGCGACCAGCTACCGACCCCAACAAGGATAAAGTTTATACCGAGGAGGAAGTCGGTGAAATCCAAGGGGGTAAAGTTTTTGACCCGGAAACGGGCACTTACCGCACCGTGAATGAAGTCAATGAGAAAGTGGACACCGTGCGCTGGACCGACCTCTCAGAAGACAAATATCCACCTATTAAAACCGACAGCCCCATGTCGGGTGGCGGAAATACAGGTGGTGGCACAAATCCCGCTGGAAACGGTGGAAGTGGCAATTCTGGGAACTCAGGAAGTAGCTCAGGCAGTGGCAAGGGCGATATTTCGATACTGCTGCCATTTATGTCCAATGTTTCATCGTCGGGTGTGCCTGAAAATTCGCTATGGGCCGTGAGTTTTTATGCTGGCGCTCGGCTCGCTTATGATGATTTGGAGGAGGAAGGAGCAAGTTTCAACGTATCGGTGATGGATACAGAGGCTTCTACTACCAAGGTGAATTCTTTGCTAAAATCAGGTGATTTGCCCAAATCCGATATGATTATCGGGCCATACAAGCGGGATAACGTGAATATCATGCAGGATTTTGCGAAGAAAAACAAAATCCCGCTCATCGTGCCATATACTGCCCAAATGGGCGTTGCGGAGGACAACCCCTACTATATCCAAGTAAATCCATCGCTGAAAACCCATTGCGAGGCGATGACGAAGCATATCCGCAAGTCGCACCAACCAGATAATGTCGTGTTGGTGGCTTTGGACAAAGCGGAAGAAAAAGCCCGTTTTAAATTTTTCCAAGATGCCAATACCTTAATCGAGAAAGGCAAAACGAACCGAAAATTCAAGGAATTATTGGTACCCGAAGGAGCTTCAAACTTCCATTCAATCAATATATCCCAATTTATAAAACCCAATGCTACCAATGTTTTTGTAGTACCTTCTTGGTCGAACCAAACCTTTATTTATTCGCTTTTGCGACAGCTAATGGCCAAGCAAGGCGAAGGCGAGGATATTGTGGTCTATGGCATGAACATGTGGCTTGATTTTGAGCAATTGGATTTTGAGTATTTTGAAAAGCTAAACCTGCACGTCAGCAGTGCATCATACATTGACCCCAACGATGAGCGGGTCAAGCAATTCAATCAGAAATACTTTCAATCTTATGGCACTGTGCCCAATGATGAAGCATATTTGGGTTATGACGTGACACTTTATTTTGGGAAATTGCTGGCAAAACACGGCAAGGATTTTCACCAAAAGCTAGATAGCCGGCAAGCTGATGTATTGCATGGCCGATTCGAGTTTAGCCGAGTGGTAAATGAACCTTCTAAGCACAAGGAGGACTTGGATTATTACGACCAATTGGAGAATACATTTGTACACATCCTGAAATTCAAGGACTTTCATTTACAGCCTGCCGATTAAAAGAATGGGGTTTTAGGCTAAATCACGCCTAAAACCCCATTCACGCAAGCATATTACAAGCGCCTCTTAATTAAGGACGCTCGACATATTTCAACACTATTTTGTTTTTATCAGCTTTTGCGATGGCTTTGATGAAATTGATATAGTCAGGATATGCTTCTTTGGGGTGAATACTACTGTTCAATACCAATTTACGAGTTACCAGCAGTTTACCCCCTTCCTGCCTCGCCGACAATTCAAACTTTCCAAAAGGCGTTATTTGCGAATATGGCTGGATAGTGGTTTCCACATCGTAGCCAGCAGGCAAATTATAAACAACCACGTCTTCTTCCGTAACTCCCCTCGAATGGGCTTGAAAAGCAGTGTTTCGCCCAGCTGTCAGGCTTGGCAATTC
>JALOMF010000487.1 GCA_025455635.1 Saprospiraceae bacterium
ATGTCG
Source organism: Saprospiraceae bacterium (assembly GCA_025455635.1). GTDB lineage: Bacteria > Bacteroidota > Bacteroidia > Chitinophagales > Saprospiraceae > UBA6168. The sequence goes on from JALOMF010000487.1 coordinate 7, forward strand.
AGTCTTAATTTATCCGAAAACTTGATGCCGATGTTCAGGTCGGTGACGACCTTGGCGCCATAGGTGTCCGTTGCTGCCGCAATCATATTTTCAAACGAGCCATAATCGGCGGGGTCTTCGTAGGCTTGGTAGTCCAGCAGTTCAATCTCACTGAACCGGGTGAAGGACAGGCCCACATCGAAGCGATTGGCGCCGTAGTTGAGGTTCAGGCCGATTTTGCTGGCCGGCGCCGAGGCGAGCAGGAAGGCTTTTTCCCGTTCCCCGAAGAAGGTCTGCTCGTCCAATCCCTTGTTGTTCACACTGGCAATCTCCATGTCATTGAAATTGCCCATCAGGGTAGCCGAGAAGTTGTTGTCGTTCGTGAACGATTTCCGCCAGGAAAGCACCACGTCCAGGCCCTTGGTCTTGGTGTCCACGCCGTTCACGAAGAACTGCGCCGACTCCACGTTGGGGATATTGGTCGCATCAAAATTGCCCGTTAGCACTATCCTGTCTTTGATGTCAATAAAATAGCCGTCCACCGTGGCGGAGAACGAACCTATGCTCGCCGTGAAGCCGAGGCCAGCGTTGGTGGCCGTCTCTTGTTTTAGCCTACCAATGCCGAAGGAAGCCGTGACGGGGCTGTTGTTCGGGGAAAGCAGCGACTCGAACGGCACGCCAGCGATGAAGTTCGTGAAACGGAGGTTGTAGTAAATCTGTGCCAACGAGGGGGCACGAAAGCCCGTACTGGCCGAGCCACGGATGTTGAAGTGGTCGCCCGCTTTCAACCTTGCGGCCAATTTGCCGTTGACCGTGCTGCCAAAGTCGCTGAAGTTCTCAAACCGGGCAGCAGCGCTCACCAAGAAGGCGTCGGTAATGTCGAATTCGGCATCGCCGTAGAGCGCCACGCTGCTGCGGCTACGGTCCACTTCATTGGCGATGCTGTAACCGGGAAAGCCCTGTGAGCCACCGGGGCGCTGTTCGCCCGTGATGGGGTCGGTCGGGATGACCTGCGTGGCGGGGTTGGTAATCAGCACCCCAGCAGTGTCGAAAGTGCCATAAGACCCAGCCTCACCCGCAAAAATGGCGAAGTTCTCCAAGCGGGACTCCGCACCGAAGGCGAGGTTCATGCCATTCCCGATGCCTTTGAAATATTTGGAGAGGTCGAGATTGGTGCTGTTCTGGCTGAGGCTGTGGCCGCCCGCATCGAAGTCGGTCGGTGAGCCTTCCTGCAAGCTGGCGTTCAGGGTGCCTTTTATGAAATAATGGAAATTGTTCTTGCCGTAGGTGTTGCTAATGTCCAGGTTCCAATCGCTGTTGGTCTTGGTGCGCACCCCTGCCGACACCGAATTGTCAATGATATTCGAGGTAATCCTCGGGGTGAAGCCATCGGGATATATGCTCACCACGTTCCTTTCGGTAGGGTTGTTTCGGGTAAATGCGAAGGCGTCCGTGTCCCGGAAGTTCCTACCTCCGAAAGCATAGATTTCGGTTTTGTCGGATACGGGGAATGATGCATTTGTGAAGAAATTGAAGCCGTCAATGGCCGCCTCGCCGAAGCCTTTTCGGAATTCAAAGCCGGGGCGCAGCACTTTTTCCTTGCTGATGTATTCGGTCGTGAAATTGATGAAACCGCCCTTTGTGCCGAGCGCCGTGCCATAGTTGGCGGCCACTTTCAGGGAGTTTCCATCAAAGCTTTGGTCTTCGCCAATTTGGTTGCCGTCCTTTTCGGTATCCATCCGGTAGCCTTTGGTGTTCCAAAGCCCGTAGGGGTCGGTGCCAAAATCGCCGTCGGCATTGGTGTTGAAAGCGCCGTAGCTCACCGAGCCGGAGAGCTTCTCGGTCCGGTCTTTCAGCACGATATTGATGACGCCTGCAATGGCATCGGAGCCGTACTGCGCCGAGGCCCCGTCCCGCAGGATTTCGATGCGCTTGATGGCCGTGGCCGGGATGGCGTTGAGGTCGGTGCCCGTGTTGCCCTTGCCCCTCGTCCCGAAAATGTTGATGAGCGAGGACTGGTGGCGTCGCTTGCCGTTTATCAGCACGAGGGTCTGGTCGGGGCCTAGGCCACGTAGTGAGGCCGGGTCAATATGGTCGGCGCCGTCCGAGCCGGACTGCTTGTTGGCGTTGAAGGACGGCGCTGCGTATTGCAGCATCTGGTTGATTTCGAGCTTGCTGTTCTGGGTTGTGAGTTCCGCCACGTCAATCACGTCCACTGGCACGGCAGAGGTAGTGGAGCTGCGTTTGTAGCTGCGTGAGCCAACGATTTGGATTTCGCCCAAGTCAACGCCCTCCAGCAGGGTGACGTTCAGGCTGGTTTTGCCGTTCAGCGCTACTTCTTGGCTGTAAAAGCCCGTAAAGCTGATTGCCAAAATGGCGTTCGGGCTGCTCACATTGATGGAAAAACTGCCGTCCACATCGGTGATGGTGCCCCTGTCCGTGCCTTTTTCAAGGACACTCGCCCCGATGAGCGCAGCATTTTGTTCGTCGGTCACGGTGCCCGTGATGGTGGTTTGTGCCTGCATTGCAACGCAGAAACACGAGAGTAGTAGGATGTAAAAATTCTTCATGCTTGAAATAAGGGTTTATTTTTATGAAACCTGTGTGAATCAAACCGTAATTATATGCTGATAAACTAAGATTTGACAGGTTTGCCATTTTTATTATTCTAAATGCCTCATTTTTTATGGAGCGACTTAAACAGGGTGGATAGAAAAAGCAAAAGGGCACAAGCCTTTCAGCACTGCGCCCTTTTTGAAAAAGGTATTGGATTGCGATTTTACTTCACTCGGAAGGTGTAGGTGATTGTCCCACACTGTTTATCTGGTCCGCCGCTGTCGAATTTGTATTTCTTCGCATTGGCGATGGCGATTGCTTTCAGTTTTGAACTCGGTGATGAGGAGCCTTTTTGGGTGTATTCGGCGCTCGTCACGTTACCGTTTTTGTCCACGCAGACATAAACGGCCACCGTACCAGTCTCCTGCGAATCATCCTGTGGTGCGGGTGCTCTTCTGAAGCCACGGCCTCCGAAGCCTTCCACGATGCCCGACCCGGTGGTTTTGCCTTCAAGAATATCGGAGTCGCCGCCATTTGGGTCGCCTTGGTTGCCGGGCTTGCCCGTGTTGCCTTTCCCGCCGCCTTTCCCGCCGCCAGTTCCTGTTTTAACCAAATCTTCCAATGCTTTTCTCTTGGCGGCTTCGTCGGCCTTGCGCTTGGCTTCCGCATCGGCTTTTGCTTTTGCCTCCGCCTTGGCTTTTGCCTCCGCCGCTGCTTTTTCACGTGCTTCAGCGTCAGCTTTGCGTTTTTCTTCTTCTTTTTTCTTCTTGATAGCGGCAGCCTCCGGGTCTTCGGTCTTTACGACGTCCTTTTTAGGCTCCGTTTTGGTCGGTTTTTCCTTGACGGGTTCTGGTTTTTCCTTGACTGGCTCCACTTCCTCCTCCTCGACGGGTTCTGGCTCCTCTTCTTCCACGGTCTCGGCTGGAGCTGCTTCTGGGGCGTTTTCTTCGCCTTGGCCCACATCAGGTATGCCAAGGTTCACCAGCACACCCGCAGCTTCTGGCGGTGGATTCTGGAACGTAAAGCCGTACATCATGCACAGTACCAACACCAAGGTGTGGAAGACCACGCTAAATATGATGCCTTTCTGCCGATTGCCTTTTTCTGTTTTTGATAAATCTTCCATGACAAAAGATTGAATTGATGGTTTTCAAACTGATAACGAACGAACGATGCCAATTGGTGGGGGAATACACAGGTTTTTGAAAAAAATTATTGGT
>JALOMF010000488.1 GCA_025455635.1 Saprospiraceae bacterium
CTAATCAAAATTGGTTTTCTCACTGTTATGACTGTAGCAGCACTTTCTAGCTGCAAAAATGACGCAGCTGACACTACTGCCGCTGCTGCAACTACCGATGCTGCCGCAGCCGCTGCGGGTACTACTCCTGCTGCCGATGGTTCCAATGTGGCTGTAACTCCAAACGGTACTACTCCTGCTGAACCGGCCGCACCTACTGGCCCAACTACCAGCATGAGCTTTACTGAAACTGAGTTCAACTTCGGCAAAGTGAAGGCTGGTGAAAAAGTACAACACGAGTACGTGTTCAAGAACACTGGCAAAGAACCACTTGTGATCAGCAATGCCAAAGGCAGCTGCGGTTGCACGGTGCCTGAGTGGCCAAAAGAGCCAATCGCACCAGGTGGCTCAGGCAAAATCAAAGTAGAATTTGATAGCAAAGGCAAGAGCGGCCCACAGACTAAGCAAGTGACCATCACTGCCAACACTGACCCCGTTCAGTCCATCATCTACATCAAAGGTGATGTGATTGGCGACCCAGCTGCTGCTCCTACTACTGCACCAGCTCCTGCAGCGCAATAATTTTCTTCTGAAATATTCCAAGGACCTGCAAGTCATCCGGCTTGCAGGTTTTTTTTTGCCCGAAATCGCCCAACTAAACCAAAGGCTTGATGTTTTTCTTTTCTTGCCTTCAAATTGATTTGTCTTGAAAAACTATTTATCACTTATCAAATTCAGCCATACGATTTTTGCGATGCCGTTTGCACTGCTGGGCTTTTTCCTCGCCATAAAATCAGGCGGCGGGGAGCTGAGTCTTCGTTTGTTGGCATTGGTGCTGCTTTGTATGGTCTTCGCCAGGAGCGCCGCAATGGCTTTCAACCGCTATATTGACAGGGAGTTCGACGCAAAAAACCCTCGAACGGCTGTACGTGAAATCCCAGCTGGAATCATCAGCCCAAAATCCGCCCTGGCCTTCACCATCGTGAATGCGTTGCTTTTCATCGTGACCACCTATTTCATCAATTCCGCTTGCTTCCAGTTGAGCTGGGTGGCATTGCTGGTGGTATTGGGATACAGCTACACCAAGCGATTCACGCCGTTTTGCCATTTTGTGCTGGGCCTTGGCTTGGCGCTCGCCCCATTGGGAGGCTTTCTTGCGGTCACTGGCAAATTCGATTTGGTGCCAATCCTCTACGCAGTGGCTGTATTCCTGTGGGTAAGCGGGTTCGACATCATCTACGCCTTACAAGACGAATACTTTGACCAATCTCACCAACTCAATTCGATGCCTGCCTACTTGGGCAAAGAAAAGGCACTCCAGCTTTCAAAAGTGCTGCACTTGGTTTGCGCCTCGGCGATTGCGGCAGCGACCTTTTTTGCTGCGCAATATTTTGCGGCAATTGGGTGGATAAGTGCTTTGGCAGTGCTGGCATTTTGGGGGCTATTGTTCTACCAGCACCGATTGGTCAAGCCGCATGATTTGAGCAGGGTCAACCTTGCTTTTTTTACCACGAATGGTATTGCCAGCATCGTCTGTTGCGGGCTGTTGGTGTTAGACCTGTACATTTAAAATTCAGAACGGGTAATTGATGGCAAGCTGGTAGCTGGTGTTTTTGTGAAATTTCCTGAAAACGTCGCCGAAATTGTTGATTTCCCAATTTTTGGGGTCAATCAAGTAGGTGTTGTTTCGCAGGGGGTCAGGGTAGTTGTTTCGAATCGGCGTACCCAAATCGAGGCGGAGGATGAGGTACGAGAAATCCATCCTGAAACCGAACCCGGTCGAAACTGCCATCTCCTTCCAGAAAACGTCCTCGACAATCTCCCCGTCCTTCACCGATTTTTTTACCGTAAACCTTGAGCCTGGACGTGATTCGTCGTAGCGCTGGGTCCAAATATTTCCGCCATCCAAAAAAACAGCTCCAAACAGGTTGAACAATCCGAAGGGCCTGGTAAGCAAAAAGCGGTACTCCAAGTTCATCTCGATTTTAAGGTCGCCAGCTTGGTAGAAAAGGTTGCGGTTGCTGTCGTCAGTATTCGGGTCACGGTAAAGGCCAGGCCCAAGCTCACGGGTGTACCAACCCCTGATTCCGTAAGGCCCCCCTACGAAAAATTGTTTGACATAAGGCACCTCCTCAGAATGGTAAAACGGCAGCGCAATCCCAAGATTGGCCCTTGCGATTAAGTTGCGGTTGGTGGTGAAATTCCAGTACCGGCGCAGGTCTAGCTCCAGTTTGGCGTAGTGCGAAAAGTCAACTTCTGAAACTTTGAACACGGCGTTTTCACCAGAAATCGCATTGTAGGCTGCATTGGCAGCCATGACTTCTAGCCCTGAAAGGTCGAAATACCCCCTGAAAAACCATGACGAGCCAGTGGGCTTTGGCGGGCTGGTGTAAATAAAGTTAACGTCCCGCACAAGCAATCCTGTAATGAACTGCTTTGAAAAACTGGTTCGCAGCGCAGGGTTGCTGTCCAAAAGTTGGTCAAACAGCGAACCTTCCACTATTTTGGGCACCACGATGTCCAAGCCAAAATGGTTGATTGTTACTCGGTGATTGATGGAGACTGGCACTTCGTAGCCATACGAAAGGTTGACGAAGTGGAGTTTGTAGTTGCCCAAGAGGTTCAAGTGGTTGTAGCCTGCCGATGCCCGTGTCGTCGCTTTTTGCCAAAGGTTTTTGTTGAAACTTTCGCTGGTGATGCCCCAGTCCCTTGCTTTTTTCCACAAACCAAAATAATCAGCAAACCTGGGCATGTAGAGGTCGTTTTGCCAGTTGAAATCCAAGGAGTTGATGAGGTTTTTACCGCCGTCAAAAAAATTAAGTTCTGTCCCGAAATTCAGGTTTCCAACATAAAGCTCTGCACCTCTCAAGAAGTTTTTGTTGCGAAGCGAAGGATTCAGCGAAAGTCCTATCAAAATCCTACGGCTGACCAGCGTGGAGCGTTCGGTGAAATTCGCTCCCCAGTCAAGTCCGACCTCCCATTTCTTGTTGCCTGTCAAGTAGATGAAAAAATCCAGATTGCCCGGGTGGAGCGTGTCCTCGACCGTTTGCAGCGTAGGTGGCCGGAAGACCCCCAGCGAACCCAATTGCCGGATGGAATTGTCGAGCGCTTCTTGGTTGTAAACATCGCCAGAACGCAAGTAGATGGAGTTGGCGAGGGTGCGGGGGCGTACCCGAAACTCCCTGCCCCCCGTCCCGAAAAACAAGCCGTCAATCAAGGTGTCGGGCTTGACGCCCTCCATGCTGGGGTCGTAATCCGGGAAGACATAAATATTTCCAACGATGTATTTTTTATGGGCTTCCTGCTTGGTTGGTGTGAGCACGTTGAGGCGGATGCTCACGGTTTTGTTCACGTTCGAACTATCAAATCCTTCCAAGTTGGAAATGTATTGGGGGTAAAAGTCGGCGTAGCCGTGGTCTCGCAGGTAGCGGGTTATTCGAGATACTTCTTGGTCGTACAATTTCACGTCCACAGCACTGCCGGGCTTCAGCAGCGATGCGCCAGAAATTTCGTTGAGCACCCGCAACACCGCCGTGTCTTTGCTTTGGTACTCCAATTTATCAATCACAAAACGGCTATCGGGCAGCACGGTGTAAACAACTGTGGCAACGGTTTTATCTTTGTTGGACTTGATTTCGTAAGTGACGTTGGCAAAAAAATAACCCCTCGTCTGCAAGTAGGCCCTCATGGCATCCACGGTTTGCTGGCACGACAAGGAATCAACGTAAACAGGCTCTTCACCCATTTTGGCAAGCCGCTTTGAAAAAGCGAGGCCG
>JALOMF010000489.1 GCA_025455635.1 Saprospiraceae bacterium
GTCCTTGGGGTTCATCATGGAGTCGCCGAGGAAGCGGGGCGAAAGGAACATGAACAGCAGCGTGAGAATGCCTGCCCGCCAGCCTGCGATTTCCTTGGCCAACAGCGCCGTGAACAGCATGGCCAAAAAACCGAAAATGGCGTTGAAAAAATGCCGCACGCCGTGGTAGCTGGCATCGGTGACTTCATGGCCGAGCGCCTTGTTGGCGAAGCCCGTCACGATGTCGAAGAAGCCGCCGTAGTAGTGCATCTTGCCCTTGTCAATGTAGAGCGCCGATGTGTCGGCCCCCATCGTTGCGTAGTAATTGACGAGCTTGGTGGAGTAGTCGTTCTGGTACTCGTCGTCGCCGTTTATCCCGCTACCAATTGCCAACACAATGGTAATCAACAAGATAGCAGCACTTAGTGCCATGAAAACCTTTCGGTAAAACCCGTCATTTTCCGTGGCAGTAGTGGGCCGCTCCAAAAAAATGGCTGGATTGAAATTGGAGGAACTGGGTTTGGTCGAAGCTTGAGGGCGAATGGGTTTAGTTGGCTTTTTACTCATGTTGATACGTAGCTGATTTGCGGCGCAAGATAGAAAAAAACTGCATGGGAACGCCGATGGCAGTGGCAATTCAAGAATTTGGGAGGTGGTCAAAATTGAAGCGAAACCCAGAAAGCGGCTACCAAAATCAGGTTGTAGGTCGTCCAAGTTTTCCAGTCCACATAGTTGGAGGCTGGTACGCCGAGCACCTGCCAATTGTACCAAAGCAGGATAACCCGGTCAACCATGAAGGCCGCAACTGCCGCCCAGGCCACGCCCTCCAGCCCGAACAACTGGCCCCACCAGTAGCTCAACGCCACCAGCACCAGCAGTTCGGCGGTAGCAGCCAAAGTCAACACCATATTTTTTCCTTCGGCCATCGTGACCGTTTGGGGCAGTAGGATTCGGCTGGCCAGCAGCAGGTTGAAAATATTGAAAATGCGGGCTGAATCTTTGAAATCTTCATTGAAAAAAACCGGGAAAAGGAACGGCGCTGCCAACATCGAGGCCATGCTGACGGGGTACAGCAAATGCGATAAGCGGCGGGTTTGCGACTTTATCCGCTCTAAGCCAAGTGCTTGGTTTTCAACAAGTTCTGGCGTTAGCGCCATGCCCAGCGCACCTACCATCAGCACCGCAAGCGGCAGCTCACGTGCCCCATACCGGAAAATGGCGAATGATTTTTCATCTTCAAAAAGCAGCGAAACTGCCAAGCCGCTGACGTATTCCGTTCCCTTGCTGACGGCGGCAAACAGTAGGAGCGGCCAGGCCAATGGAAGGTATTTTTTAAAAAAAACAGGGTCAATCCGCAGTTCAGCATATTTCAAAACGACCACAAGGCTCCATAAAAATTTGAAAAATGCCCATGCCAACATCCCGTACATGCTTTCCCGAAGGGTTAGATGGAAAAAAATCGGTCCGACCACCAGTATCAATTGAAGGGTAAAACTGACCACGCCAAAAAGCACCACCTCCCGGTATTTGCCCAATAAAAAATAGATGATGTGAAGTAAAAAAGTTGGTGAATTTATGGCAAGGAAAAATGCCAACAAGTCGAGCAGGGGCAAATCTGCGAATTTGGTAAGTCCTTGACTGACAGGCTTTTGTAAAAAAAACAAAACACTCCCAGTTAAAATGCCCGCTAGCAGGAACAGCAGGAAAACATTGAAAATCGCCCGTTTTTGGGTGGCTTCGTCCAGCTTCGCAAACAACTGAATCAATGCGGTTTGGCCTCCAACCACCCAGAAAAAACAAAACAAGCTCGCAATGAACAACAACGCCTCGTAAACGGAGACGAGCGAGGTTGGCAATCCAGATTTCACCAATAAAACACCAATCAAAATGGCCGAGCCAAACTGCAAGACCTGAAAAATCTGAAGGGAGTTTATTTTGTTGATTGAAAGCATTTAATCATTTGACAATCAGTAGCTTAGTTCAATTTCCTTTTCGTGAAAAATGACGCCGTACTCCTTCAGCTCCTCCAAAACTGGGTCGTAAATATCCTTGCGGACAGGGATGTTCACGCCAGTGGCCACGATTCGTTTTGTCATCAAAAACTTGGCAAAAATGCCCAGCGGCAAGCCTACCAGCCTTGACATGGCAGTGTCCTCAGCGTCCACGCCTTTCAGTGCCATCGTTGAGGTCAGGTGGTGTTTTTTGCCACCCAACTCGTATTCAAACTCATGCTGCATCAGAATGAGGTCTTTGTCCTTGGGGGCTAGTTTCCATTTTTCCAGTAGCATTTCTTCCAGAATCAAGGCGGGGGTTGCATTAGGGATTCCGATTTTCTTTTTGCTGAAAAGCCCCAGCCAGTCCAGCTTCTTCATCACGGGCGAAAACTCGGTTTCACCCAGCATCTCGGCAACCCGTTCCTTCACCGAGGAGCCTGTCCTGCCTGGCTTGCTCAAAAACGCTTCCATCAGCTCGTGGTAAGTGATTTTGTCAGAGTCCATAATGGGGTAAGTGCCGTCGGTCAAGCCGATTTGAACGAGGGCGTTCCAAGCGTCGCAGAAGCCCCGGTAACGGATGGTGCCCCTCGACAAAGTAGGGATGTCGTCGAGGCCGTAAGCCTCCCGGTAGAGCAGCGAATCCCTGTTAGCGTACACCTCAAAAAGCTCGTCATAACCGGGAATTTCAATCAGCTTGTACTCCTTGAAAAGCCGGTTGTAGGGGATGTACTTGAACTTTCCGTTTTCGAGGTACTGTGCGGTGCCTTGCCCCGCTTTCACCACGTTGCGGGGGTTCCAGGTGAACTTGTAGCGCCACGGGTTTTGCTTCAGGTTTTCGAGGGCAATCAGGCCGCCAGCATTGGAACTGAAGGCAGTGATTTTGCCGCCTTTCGCCTTGATTTCATCAATTTTCTGCATGGCCGACATGTGGTCAATGCCGGGGTCGAGGCCCATTTCCCCCATGAAAATCAGCTCCTTGTTCCTGAACTCGTCGCTGAGTTTGTAAATGTCCTTCGAGACGTAGGAGGCCGTGATGAGGTGCTTTTTCAAGTGGATGCAATCGTAGGCAACCTCCACGTGCATGTGCGGGGGGAGCAGCGAAATGACCACATCGGCCCTCGAAATCAGCGCTTGGCGTTCTGGTGCCCTCGAAGCATCGAGGTACACCCCCCTGCCGTTGGGGTGGCCGCCCACTTTCTTCGTGGCAGTCTCCAAATCGGCGTCAGCCACCGTCACCGACCAGCCGTGCTCCTTGGCATTTTTCAACACATATTGAATACATGCATTTGCCGAACGCCCGGCCCCCAAAATCAAAATATGGTTCATTGCTTTTCCGATTTTGGCCGCAAGGTACATATTTGGGAAAAATACAGCGACTGCGAAAAGCGAAGCGGTTTTTGCAAAACACCCAATTTGCCCCAAACAACCTGTATTTTTGGCCTTCGGCAAAATCTGATTTATGAAAAAAATGACCATCCGTACCGATTACGAGTGCTATGAAACCCTCGAAGAAATGCAGGAAGTTGACCGTCAACTGCTTCTTTTGGCAAAAGCATCGCTCGAAAATTCGTACTCCCCGTACTCCAATTTCAAGGTTGGCGCCGCTGTGTTGCTCCGCAATGGGCAACTGCTCGGCGGCTCGAACTACGAAAACGCCAGTTACCCACTCTGCATTTGCGCCGAGCAGACCGTGCTCACCACCGCCGCCAATTTGCACCCTGGCGTGGCCCCATTGGCGCTGGCCATAGCCATCAAAAACCCTGCGCAGGTGATTGACC
>JALOMF010000490.1 GCA_025455635.1 Saprospiraceae bacterium
ACGAATATTTGGGGGCTACTTGAACAGAAAAGGGAGAAGACTTGACACAACCGATTAGATTTTATCAATTAAATACCATCAACCTTTCCTTCTTTATCTTTTTTAATCCTCAAGGCTCTTTTAGTTACTTTTAAATCTCTAAAATAGCCAATTGTCCCAATGTCAACATACAACCCGACATAGCCTTTCTGATTTTTCCCTAGCATTTTGTTCACGATAAATGATGAATGTTTCATGTCATTAATAAACATTTCGGCTGTTTCTCCATTAATTTCTATCCTCATGGTTATCCATTCATTCAGGGCCACAGGAGCAGAACCTTCAAACGAGCCCGCAGGGAAACTGTCTCGCAAGGTTTGAAATTTATAACTAGGGTATGAAAAATATTGTACAGCATGATTTCTGGCAAATTGATTATTAATTCTTCCCACCTTGGGACGTACATAAATGGATTCCCATTCAGAATCGTCTTCAGTAATCCTAAAATATACACCAATAAAGCCTGCAATACCCGGATAAGGAGCAGGGTTTTGTAATTGGCTATACATTTTTACTTCAATAGTGCCATTTTCAAAATCATTTATATTAATTAGCCTCGCATAATGACGGTCGTCCACCGTGGCTTCTAAGTTTTTCTCATCGAAAGGAAATGATTCTAAATCACGCTCAATTTTCAAAACTTTTTTGCCTTCAAAATTGATGACTTCTCCAGTCACGTTATGGAGTTCAAAAGTCTGTTTTTTAAAGTCGATTTGTTTATAATTTTGGCCATAAATTAAGCAAATATTTAAAGTTAAGAGTAAGAAGATTGTAAGAAATTTCATCGTTGCAATGGTTTTGATTTTAACGCAAATTACTTTGCAAAGGTGAGACGTTTTAAGTGTAACTGCCAATAAGGTAGATTAAGAAAGAATCTTAATGTAGTTTAAGATTTTGTCATTCTTTTTCGAATTGCACTAAGAAATTCTGGTGTTACACCAATGTAGGATGCAATTTGAGTATTTGAAATGCGATTGACTAATTTGGGGTATTGGTCTAAAAAATGTTTATACCTTTCTTCAGCAGTGGAACTTATATTTTGCAGCACTCTTTTTTGACTGGCAATTAAGGCGTTTTCACATAAAACCCTGAAAATTCGGTTGAACTTGGGATAGCTTACAAATAATTTAAATTGGTCTTCATTTTTGATTTGATATACGATGGAACTCTCAACTGCTTCGATATACAAACTACTTGGTTTACCCAAATAAAAACTTTCCATATCAAGAATCCACCAGTTTTCTATCGCAAATTGTAGATTATGCTCTTTGCCTTGGTCATCCACCATGTACATCCTTAAACAACCTTCAACAACGAATGAATTGAATTGGCAAACATCTCCCGCTTGAAGAAGATATTGCCTTCTTCTAACTCTATTTTCTGTGAAAATTGTTTTCAAAAAATCAACTTCTCTTTCATCTAATGGAAGATGTTTTGAAAAAAAGGTATTGAGTGGTTCGATATTCATTTTTCTATATTCTGGTAGCCGCTAACTTTCATTTAAACACAACCACATACGTCTTTGGAGTTGCGTGAATTCCACTTTCCCCTTTTCTACTTAGAAAAATAGATAAGAGGAAAAGTGAAGGAACAAATTGGACAAATTCACACACCACCTCCACAAAACTACCATTTGCCTATCAAAATTTCAAACAATCCCAAACCCATTTCTTAGGCAAGCTGTTCTATCCCCCCACAATACCACCCATCCCCCACACGTTACGACCTTTGCCAAAAAAATCGCCCATGCTGACGAAGACCTATACCCTTTTCCTATTCCTACTACTCCCGCTTTGCCTGCTGGCCCAAGTGCGGGGCACGGTGAAGGACACCAAAGGCGAGCCGCTGCCCTTTGTGTCCATCTACGTGCAAGGCACTACGAATGGCACCACTTCCAACCTCAAGGGGGAGTTCAGTTTGCCGCTGGCGCAGGGCAGGCACCAGTTGGTGTTCCAGTTCATCGGCTACAAGCAGCATACCGAGGCGGTGGAGGTGGCGGGCAAGCCCCTGCGCTTGGACGTGGTGCTGCAAGAAGAGTCCATCGAACTGGCGGGCGTGGAAGTGAAGGCCAATGCCGAAGACCCGGCCTATCCCATCATCCGAAAGGCGATAGAGCGGCGGGAATACCACCGGAAGCAGGTGGAATCCTATACTTGCGAGGTGTATATCAAGGGCAATGTGAAGATTCTGGAAGCGCCGACCAAGCTGCTCGGCCAAGACGTGGGCGACCTCGACGGCAACCTCGATACCACGGGGCAGGGCATTGTTTACCTTTCCGAGTCGGTGTCGAAGCTCTACCATAAGCAGCCGGACAAGTTCCGGGAGGTGATGGAATCGAGCAAGGTGAGCGGCAACAACCAGGGCTTCAGCTTCAATTCGGCGCAGGACATGGACCTCGACCTCTACCGCAATTACTCGAAGTTTGGCCGCAACATGGTCTCGCCCATCGCCGACAACGCCATGAACCACTACCGCTACCGCCTCGAAGGGGCTTTTGTGGACGAGGCGGGCCGCTTGGTCAACAAAATCGCCGTGCTGCCCAAGAACGCCTCCGACCCGGTCTATCGGGGCTTCATTTACATCCTTCACGATACTTGGAACATCCAGAGCGCCGACCTTTACACCACGGGGCTTTCGGCGCAGATGCCGTTTTTTGATACGTTCAATATCCGGCAGAACTTCGTGCCGTTGAGCGGCAACGTCTGGCGGCTCTTCTCCCAGACCTACGACATCAAGGGCGGGGCGTTCGGCTTCAAGTTCGGGGCGCATTACACGGGCATTTATCGCAACTACGACCTCGCCGCCCAGCTCTCCGACGATTTCTTCGGCAACGAGGTGATGAAGGTCAACGAGGGCGCCAATGATAAGGACACGGCCTACTGGAACCAGACCCGCCCCGTGCCGCTGACCACCGAGGAGGTGGTGGATTATGTGAAAAAGGACAGTATCCAGGTCATTCGGGAGTCGAAGCCGTTCATGGACTCCCTTGACCAAAAGGCGAACAAGCCGGAATGGGGCGACCTGCTCTTTGGCTACACGTGGCAGAACTCATGGAAGCGGCAGTCCGTCACGCTGGCCACGCCCATCAACTCGGTGCAGTACAACCTCGTGCAGGGCCTGAAACTGAACGTGGGCCTCAGCTACCGCAAGTTTTTTGACAAAAACCGAAACAAGATGCTGGAAACGGGCGGCAGGGTCAACTACGGCGTTGCGGAGCAAAAACTGCGGGCAGCGGGCGATTTCACCTGGCGTTTCGACCCGAAGAAATTTGCGCAGTTCCGGATGTCCGGCGGGCAGGAGGTGATGCAGTTCAACGAATTGGAGCCGATTTCGACCCTCAATAATACCATTTTCACGTTGTTCAACCGCCGTAGCTACGCCCGTTTTTACAATAAAAAATACTGGAAGGCGGACTACCAACAAGAGCTGGTCAATGGCATCCTAGGCTTTGCCGTCGTGCAGTACGCCGACCGCTCGCCGCTGGAAAACCAAACGGATTACAGCTTTTTTTACCGGGATTCACGGGAGTTCCTGCCCAACCTGCCCATCAATGCCCACCTGACAGATGAAGGCTTGCAACGCAGCCAAAGCCTCGTGGCGGGCGTCAGCCTGCGCTTCCGGCCTGGCCAAAAGTACATGGACTACCCCGACCGCAAGTTCATCCTCGGCAGCGACTTTCCCGATGTCTGGCTGCACTACCGCAAGGGTGTCTGGCTGCACTACCGCAAGGGCATCAGCGCCTTGGGCAGCGATGTGGACTACGACCGCCTTTCCGTCGCCATTTCAAAAAACGACATCACCCTCGGCAAATCCGGCGTGATGCGCTTCCGCTTCGAGGCGGGCAGTTTCCTCAACCACCGCAAAATATACTTCCAAGACTACCGCCACTTCCTCGGCAACGAGACCCGACTCGGCAACAAGGACTACTACCTATACGCCTTCAAGATGCTGCCCTACTATGCGCACAGCACCGCCCGCTCGTGGCTGGAGGGCCACTGGGAGCACGATTTCAAGGGCCTGCTCACCGACCGCATTCCTGGCTTGAAAAAACTGGGTTGGAACCTCGTCGCTGGCGCAAACCTGCTCTACACGACCGAGGAAAAGGACTACACCGAGTTCTCCCTCGGCTTCGATGGCATCGGCTTCGCCCGCCTGCTGCGGGTGGACGTGGTCACGTCATTTCACAAAGGAAAACACCAAGGATTTGGCTACGTGGTAGGGATTTCGCTGCCGCTGGAGGAAATGCAGTTGTAGAAATTGGGAAATTAGGAAATTAGGAAATTAAGGCACAGCCCATAATTTCTCAATTTCTCAATTTCCCAATTTCACTCCTCCACCCGCCAATCCGTCACCGTCATGTACACCACCACGATGCCGGCGATAATCATGAAGATTTTGGCCAAGAAGCCAAACAGGGCGCCGGGGTAGTCCAGCCAGACGAGGAAACTGAGTTTCACGCCGACCAAACTCAGCACCAAGGCCGAAAAGCCCAAGATGAACAACAAAAAACCGACTGTAACCCAAGCTGCTTTTTTCATAATTCGTTGTTTTGCACCGCAAAGATAGTAGATGCTGGATTCTTGATTCTTGATACTTGATGCTGGATAGCGGATACTGGATACTTTAGACTGAAGTTACGAACCTTGTGCTCATTATCTAAGCATAAGGCATCCAGTATCCAGCATCCAGTATCCGCTATCCAGTATCCGCTATCCAGTATCCAGCATCCAGCATCCAGCATCCAGTACCATGAAACTCGCCCACATCGCCCTTGTCGTCCGAGATTATGACGAAGCCATTGCGTTTTTTACGCAAAAGCTCCATTTCCGCTTGGTGGAGGACACGCCGTTGTCGCCTACCAAGCGTTGGGTCATTGTGGAGCCGCCGGGCGGGGCGGGTTCCTGCCAATTGCTGCTGGCCAGGGCCGTGGGCGAGGAGCAGGAGTCCCGAATCGGCAACCAAACAGGCGGGCGGGTCTTTCTGTTTTTGCACACCGATGATTTTCAGCGGGATTATGCCAACCTGCTGGCGCAAGGCATCGAAATCGTGCGGCCACCCAGCGTGGAGGCGTACGGGACGGTCTGCGTTTTTGCAGATTTGTACGGGAACTGGTGGGATTTGATAGGGAATTGAGGTATGAGGTATGGAGGTATGAGGCACAGACCTCCATACCTCATACCTCCATACCTCTAAGCCAGACTATCTTTACGCTTTTGTAAACAACAACAACTTGAACCTACGCCGACCATTCAAAATCCTGCTGAAAAGCTTGGCTGCGCTGCTGCTCTTGGTGGCCTTGTTGTTGTTCGTGCTGCACCAGCCCGCCACGCAGCGTTGGCTGACGCCAAAATTGGAGGTTTGGCTGGCGCAAAAATTGAAGACAGAACTGCATATCGGTGGGGTAGGGGTCAGGTTTCCCAAAATGCTGGAAATCAAGGACTTG
>JALOMF010000491.1 GCA_025455635.1 Saprospiraceae bacterium
AACCATTCATGGCGTCAAAGAAATGAAGATTGCTGATACTGTAAACCCCTTCAAAATATTGCTTTGACCAGGTTGCGCCACCGTCCAATGTCTTTAGCAAAACTGCACCCGTCAAGATGCTGTCGCCAGTGGGAGCCTCGTCGTTTCCACTTACAAAACCAGTGTTTTCGTCAACAAAAAAGACATCTGTCAGCCAACCTTTTGTTACTGCGTCGTCATTGGTCGTGTTGTCTTCATTGTAGTACTGTTGCAGGGATTGCCAGTTTTGCCCGCCATCGGTCGTTTTGTAAATGGCAGCTTGACCGATTAGGTAGCCAATTTGGTTGGTGGGAAAGTGAAGGTTGGTGGCGAAAATATTTGGAATTTCGATGGTACTGATAGACCATCCCTCCAAGACAGTTTCGCAGGGCGTGTGTTGTTCAATTATCGCTTCTTTTTCTTTTTCTTTTTTGCAAGAGACAAAAAAGACCAGCGTAGTCAGTACGATTAGAAAGATGTGATTTTTTTGCATGATTTTTTATTTTATCAGACACCGGACTTTGTCAAAAACGTTGGGTAAAACACCCATGAAATTAGCCCCAAAAAAACAGTTTTTGCCGCAGTTACCGAGGAACAGTATGAGCTACCTCAAATTTACTACTATTCTTCCGAGAAAACCGACCGTTTGTCCAGTCCCGTGCCGCTGCATAGCGGAAAATTTTACCTTTGCGAGCATTTTGGCAAATGGCCGTCAACGAACGCCGCCATTGCGCCAGCAAAAACAACCTAGATGGACAGAAATACAGTTATTGGATTTGTTTTGATATTCGGTTTGCTCATTACGATGCAGATGGTCATCGGGCCGGAGCAGAAAAGGATGAAAGAGGAGGCACAGCAACGACTCGACTCCATCCGGCAGGTAGAGCAATTGGCTGCCGAAAAACTGAAGACCCTGCCAGCCGCCGGGAGTGACACTACGGTAGTTGATTCACAACAAGTGGCTCAATTGGCAGGGCAGTTCGGAGCCTTTGCGCAATCGGCCGTAGGCACCGAAAAACTGGAAGTACTGGAAAACGACGTGATGCGCATCCAATTCACCAACAGGGGTGGGCGCATCAAGGAAGTGGAGTTGCTCAAGCATTTCAAAGTACAACTGGATTCCAACCACAAGGAGGTCAAACTACCGCTCAAACTGCTGGAAGACGATAAGAACAGCTTCGAGTACCTGCTGCCCGTGACGGGCGCTGCGTCGGGGCAGGTGAGCACGGCCAACTTGTTTTTCCAAAGCGCAAAAAAAGGCGACAACAGCATCACATTCACGGCGGCTGGCGCAAATGGGGCCGTCTTTGAGCAGGTTTACACCCTGCAGCCGGGCAGCTACGGCGTACAGTATGAGCTTCGCCAACAGGGCCTGAACGCCAATATCCCCATCCGCCTGAAATGGGTGGACTTCCTCGACCGCCTCGAACAGAACTACAAGTACGAGGTCAACTACTCCACCGTTTACTACAAGCCCACCGACGACGACTACGACTACTGCTCCTGCACCAGCGCCGACGAAGTGGACAAATCCGGTGAAAAACTGCAATGGGTGGCGCACTCCAACCAGTTCTTCGCCAGTGTGCTCATGGCCAAGTCCGCCCCGTTCAGCGGCGCAAAAATGACGACGGAAATCGTGGGCGAAAACAGCACCGACCTCAAAAAGCTCACCACGGAACTCAGCCTGCCCAGCGACGCCGCTTCTTACAGCATGGAAATGTACCTCGGCCCGAAGGACTTTGAGACACTCCGCACCTACGGCACGGCGGTAGAGGACATCATCCCATTCGGCCAGAGCATCATGGGTACTTTCAACCGCTGGGTCATCCGCCCGCTGTTCAATGGGCTGATGGGGCTGGTGGGTTCGCAGGGCATTGTCATCCTGCTGCTCACTTTCATCGTGAAACTGCTGCTCTACCCGCTGACCTATAAAATGCTGCATTCGCAAGCGAAAATGAAGGCGCTCTCGCCGCAGCTCACGGGCATCCGGGAGAAGCTCAAGGACGACCCGACGGCGCTGCAAATGGAGACCATGAAGATTTACCGGGAGTTTGGGGTGAACCCGCTCGGCGGCTGTTTCCCCATCGTGCTGCAAATGCCCGTTTGGCTGGCGCTATACCGGTTCTTTCCGGCCAGCATCGAGTTCCGGCAGGCCGATTTCCTCTGGGCCACCGACCTTTCGAGCTTCGACGCTGCCTTCTGGCTACCCTTTGAAATACCCTTCTACGGCTCGCACGTGAGCCTTTTCACGTTGTTGTGGGTGATTACGACCATTATGTACACCTACTACAACATGCAGAACATGGACATGGGCAATATGGGCGGCGCCAATGCCCAGATGATGAAGTGGATGCAGTACCTGATGCCCGTCTTCTTTTTGTTCTTTTTCAATAACTTCGCATCGGGCCTCACGCTGTACCTCGTGTTCTCCAATATCCTGAACATCGCGCAGACGCTCATCACGAAGCACTGGATTATTGACCACGACAAGATAAAGCTGCAACTGGAGGCCAATCGAAGCAAGCCTAAGAAGAAAGGCGGCTTCCAATCTAGGCTCGAAGAGGCCATGAAACAGCAGCAAGCACTGGCCGCACAGCGGGAGGCGGCTGCTAAGAAGAAGAAATAAAGAGGAAGAATTGTTGGATGGTTTGATTGTTGAATTGTTGTCGAGATACGTGTAGCAATCCAACCATCCAACCATCCAACCATCCAACCATCAATTAATACAGCCATGAAACTTCAGCTTTTCCTACTCCTCGGCCTAGTTGCCATCGTGGTGGTTGCCTGCAACCGCAAAACAGCAGTTCCTGCCACTACCGATTCCCCCACAACAACCAGCACGGGCACCACCAAACCTAGTACTACTGAGCAGCCCACAAGCGAAGAGAAGCCTTACCAAGTTGCGGGTTTCAGCAAGACGGCCTGTTTTGGCAAATGCCCGGTTTTTCAGGTAAAATTCTTTTCAGATGGCAAAGCGACTTGGTACGGCCAGATGAACGTGGAGCGCAAAGGCTGGTACGAGGCCAAGGTGGACAAGGAAAAACTGAAGGAAATCAGGGACAAGGCACATGCGGTCAAGTACTGGGATTTTGCAGGAGCCTACCCTATCGGCTACAAGGTCGCTGACCTGCCCAGCACAGTCACCTACATCCGGGCAGGCGATACCGAGAAATCGGTCGTGAACACCCACCAGGCTCCCGCAGAACTGGAGGAGTTTGAGGACTACCTGGAAGGCATCATCAACGGCCTTGCTTGGAAGCCTTCGGCTGAAAAATGATTTTTGTCAAAAAACAGTGAAAAACTAGGCATTTATTCCCAAAAAAGACCAATTTTGGACTTGCAAAAGCAGGTCAAGCAGCACCTGCTTGCCGTCTCATTCCACCGCTAAGAGAAGATTTATTTGTTCAAACGCATCTTCACTGAACATTCAGTGTTGGCGAGTGTTTCATGCCTATCCAAAGTAGAAAAATGCGAATCAAGTACCGACTCAAAAGGATGTATGTCAAGCACGGGAAAAAGGCCCTCGCTATTTTCCTTGTCTATTTCGTCACGAAATGGACACTGACCATTTTCTTCGGGGCGAAGATTTGGGCGGCCATCAATAACTGGATGGGGTGAGCCTCCTTTTAAACCTATTTTTGCTCGATTGTTCCGTTCCCCAGCACACCGATAGCACCAAGCTGCTCCCCTTCAAGAAGTCGTTGAATTTCAGGTAGTTATA
>JALOMF010000492.1 GCA_025455635.1 Saprospiraceae bacterium
TCAACTGAAAAGGATAGATTAACACAAAAGTTTCAAATAATTAAAATAAAACCTACAGTTAATGAAGCCTCATATATAGAGGAAGTACAAGAATGGTGATGTTTAAAAATTTTCGAACCATTTTTGATTAACTACAACATGCTCTCTCAACTCAATATCAATACCTAAATTTAATTCTTTAAGTTTTTCAGCAATTTTATCTCCATCCATCAAATCAATTGCGGGGGCACCATCTCTGGTTGCTTCTCGTATTGCATCTCTTGTAAATGAGCCAGTAGTTATGAATAGCCCCTTATCTGTTCTTCCTACCATAGCACCTCTAAAGTCTCTAATAGCACTTGCAGTGACTTTTCCTTTATACCTTTTACATTGAAAAATGATATGAAAACTCAATATGCCATTAATTTTAGCAATTCCTTTACCGTCGATACCTCCATCGCCTGTTTTTCCAGTTATTTCGACTTGCGAAAATCCTTTTTCCCTTAAAATCCTTTGTATTAATCTTTCAAAGGAACTTGGACTAAGTTTTTCTATAAGTATTTCGATTGCTACTTTTTTCCAATTTTCTGTCTCCATAACTTCTTCATCAGCATCCTGTTCTTCTACAACTCCTATAAATGCTTTTTTGTTATTTCCAAATTCTATTGAATCGTATTCATTTAAAACCCAAATTCCCTTGCCACCTTTCGAAAGTACTCCTTTGTTCTTTAGAACTGTTCTTACCCAAGATAAATTATATTTCAACTCTGATTGACCTGTTTTTCCATTCATTACTTCTAGTATTGATTCGCTTAGGTTTAAATTTTCAACTTATAGTTGGCGTCATTAAATCATTACGAGTTGGCATTTTTTTCATACGTCAAAATATTTTCAATTTGAATTGTTTTTCCTCAAGGTTTGACAAGCCCATTTGTCTCTTTCGTTAAGGGCGATACACTTGATGCCTGCCTTCTCTAGTCCAACAGCTAGCCCCATGGCCCCGCTAAAAAAGCTGAGCGCAATCGGGCCACGGCGTTCCACTGGGCTGTTCCCCGACCAATCGTTCACTTGGTCTGCTGCATGGCCGCAGGTGTTGGAGTCGTAGTACTCCTCTACCGCCGCTGCTTCGACCACCCACGACCTGCCGAACCGCTCGGCCTTTAGCTTGTCTTCCCAGCAAAGGTTGCGGACTTGTTGCGGCGTGAGCCTGAGTTTGAAGGCAACTGTATTGATAACAATAAGGGTACTGCTCATTTTTTCAATTGCGAAAATTTTTAAAGTTCCAAAAGAATGGGGATTCGTGCATACATGAAAGCGTTTTGCAATTTTTTTTTCAACAAAATTGCCTGTTTAATTAATATCCACTTGCTACCCTGCAACCGCAGCACATCGTACCTTTGAGCCGCAAAAAACAATTGAGTATGAACATAACCTACTACGGCCACTCCAGCTTTCTAATTGAGTTCGGTGGCAAAAAACTGGTCTTCGACCCCTTCATCTCCCCCAACCCGGCTGCAGCCAGCATCAACGTGGCCGACATCAAGGCCGACTACGTGCTGCTCTCGCACGGCCACGGCGACCATGTGGCGGATGCGGAGCAAATTGCGAAGCAAAACGGCGCCACCATCATTTCCAATTATGAAATCGCCACCTACTACGGCGGCAAGGGCATCAACGGCCACGGCATGAACCACGGCGGCAAGTTCCAATTTGATTTTGGTTGGGTGAAATACGTGTATGCCACCCACTCCAGCGTACTGCCCGACGGCACCTACGGCGGCAATCCCGGCGGCTTCGTCATCTGGAACAACATGGACGGCTGCTTCTACTTCGCTGGCGACACCGCCCTCACGATGGACATGAAGCTCATACCGCTGACCTGCCCGAAACTGGACTTCGCCATCCTGCCCATCGGCGATAATTTCACGATGGGCTACGACGATGCGGCCCTCGCTGCGGAGTTCATCGGCTGCGATACCATCATCGGCTGCCACTTCGACACCTTCCCGCCCGTGAAAATAGACCACGACGCTGCGAAAAATGCTTTTGAAGCCAAGGGGAAAAGGCTACTTTTGCCGGCCTTGAGCGAAAGGATTGAAGGACTGAAGGATTGAAGGATTGAATGGCAGCACGCCATCACCTTAATGCTTTAATTCTCCAATCCTTGCAGAAAGGATGTAAAGGATGAAAAAGAGAACGATTTGAGGGAATTACCAACGCCCCCAATCCTTCAATCCTTCAATCCCTCAATCCTTCAATCCTTAGAAAATGGGTAAAATCATTGCGATAGCAAACCAAAAAGGCGGTGTGGGCAAAACCACGACGGCCATCAACTTGGCCGCTTGTTTGGCCATTTTGGAGAAAAAAGTGCTGCTGGTGGACGCCGACCCGCAGGCCAACTCCTCGTCGGGGGTGGGCATTTTCCAAGACGCCATCGAACTTAGCCTCTACGACTGCCTGGTGAACGAGACAGACCCCGCCGAGGCCATTTACGAGACGGAGACGCCGAACCTGCACCTGTTGCCCTCGCATATTGACCTCGTGGGCGCCGAAATCGAGCTGGTTTCGAGGAACCGCCGGGAGTACGTGCTGGAGGGCATCCTGAACCGTGTGCGGGGCAGTTACGATTACATCATCATTGATTGCCTGCCGTCGCTGGGCCTCATCACACTGAATGCCTTGAGCGCCGCCGACTCGGTCATCATCCCCGTGCAGTGCGAGTATTTCTCGCTGGAGGGGCTGGGGAAATTGCAGCAGACCATCAATTCGGTGAAACAAAACCTGAATCCCAAACTGGAAATCGAGGGCATCCTGCTCTCCATGTACGACAGCCGCCTCCGCCTCGCCAATGTGGTGGTGAACGAGGTGCGCAGTTTTTACAAGGAAAAAGTGTTCGATACCATCATCCACCGCAACGCCAAAATCAGCGAAGCGCCGAACGTGCACCAGCCCGTGGTCATGTACGACGCTGGCAGCCGTGGCACCACGAACTTCCTGAACTTGGCAAAGGAGTTTTTGAAAAGAAATAAAGACGGCTTACGGTAAACCGTAAACGGTGGACGGTAAACGGTGGACGGCCTTCGGTAACCGGCTTACGAGGGACGGACTACGGGGGACAACAATTCAACAATCCCAACAATATCAACAATCAAACCTATGGCAAAACCAGTCGCAAAACCAGTCGCAAAAAAAGCAGCCCTCGGCCTCGGCGTTCGGGCGTTGTTGACCAATATCGAAGCGCAATCGCATGAAAAGCAGGCCGAGGTGGTACGGGAACTGACCCACACCGTGGCCAATATTCCGCTCGCCGAAATCGAAGTGAACCCCTACCAGCCCCGCAAGGACTTTGACCCGGAGGCGCTGGCCGAACTCTCCGAATCGCTGAAGGTGCATGGCCTCATCCAGCCCATTACGGTGCGGCGCTTGGCCGACAAGCAGTACCAGCTCATCAGTGGCGAGCGCCGGATGCGGGCGTCAAAACTGGCAGGTTTCACGGAAGTGCCAGCCTACATCCGCTTGGCGAACGACCAAGAGATGATTGAAATGGCGCTGGTGGAGAACATCCAGCGGGAAAACCTGAACGCCATCGAGGTGGCCATCACCTACCAGCGCCTGATGGACGAGTGCAACCTGACCCACGAGAACCTCGGCGACCGGGTGGGCAAAAAACGCAGCACCGTCACCAATTTCCTGCGCCTGCTCAAGCTGCCGCCCGACATCCAGAAGGGCCTCAAGGAAGACAGCATCAGCATGGGCCACGCAAAATCACTGCTCGGCCTTACCGATTTTGCGATGCAGCACTCCATTTTCAAGAGCATTATCGCCGACAAACTCTCGGTGCGGGAGACCGAAGACCTCATCCGCAGCTACAACGAGGAGAAAAAGCCCAAGCCTGCCAAGCCCAAGCTTGGCGCCGATTACCAGAACGTGCAGGATTCGCTCCGCACCCGCCTCGGTGCCAAGGTGGCCCTGAAAGTGAAGGCCAATGGCGGCGGTCAGATTGCCATCCCGTTCACTTCTACCAAGGACTTGAACCGGCTGCTGGATTTGCTGGAAAAGAATTGAGGTCTGGAGATATGAAAGCTTGCAGGCATGTTTGGTGACGGGCTTTGTTGTTATGGTTTGGCAAATTTGCAGTGATAGGTTTTAGGGCTGGCGTTTATTTTCTATGAAAAATAAGCTGTTTATATCTTTGATAATCGTGTTGACAGCACTGGCCACAGGTGTAGCCCAAGTGCCCGATTCTATACAGAAAATTTCACAACCGCCTGTTATTCAACAAGATACAATACCCACGGACAGCATCGCCACCGCCGCCACACTGCGCCCGAACGACCCAGTGGCCATCTCCGATACGACGCTTCTTGATTCGGTGAAAGTGAAAAAGTCGGGGTTTTTACGACGATTTTTCAAGTCGGAGGACTATCCAAATCCCAACAAGGCGCTTTACTTCTCCCTGGCATTCCCCGCTGGTGGGCAGCTCTACAACAAGCGCTG
>JALOMF010000493.1 GCA_025455635.1 Saprospiraceae bacterium
GAACAGCACATATCGGGCATCCACCATGATATTGCGGCAAATGCTTACATCGTAGTTGTAGTCGCTCATCGTGCCTTCCCAAACCCGGTCAAAATTAAGGCCAATCAAATTCCCATGGGCATCAATGGCCGGGCTACCCGAATTGCCGCCCGTGGTGTGGTTGGAGCCAAGGAAGCACACAGGCAGTTTGCCGTTTTCGCCATATTGGCCGTAGTCCTTTTTTTCATACAACTCCTGCAAACGGGCGGGCACATCGAACTCATAATCGCCGGGCACGTACTTCTCCATCACGCCTTCGAGGTAGGTCTGGGGCGAATAGCTAACGGCATCCTGTGGCTTGTAGCCTTGCACTTGGCCATAGCTCACCCGCATGGTGCTGTTGGCGTCCGGGTAGAATTTTTTCAAGGGGAAAACCTCCATTTGTGCCTTCATGTACGTGGCTTGGAGCGTCTCGGTGCGGTCGTTGTACTCGTTGTACTTGGGTGTTATTTTGGTGTTGTAAACATCCCGAAGGCCATTGAGCAACTGGCAGGCAGGGTCGGCGGCAATGGCTTTGATAGCATCTGCCGTGGATTTTTCCAGCACCGATTTCGCCATGTTTTCATTGGTGAGGAACGAGCTTTCGTAAACGTTTTTTGCCAGCTTTTCATAGCTGCCACCAGCGTCGGCAAGCATTTTGTTCAATGCGTCAGACTGGAAATCCTTGCCCAGTTTTTTCACCAAAACCTCCATTTGCGCTGCAAAAACACGCTGGTCAATCTCCGGGCGGTAGTCCTTGTAAAAGGAGGCAAGGCCGTCCACTACCTTCTTTTTTTCTTCCAAATACCCTGCTTCCCCGTTTTTCTCGTTGGCCCTGACGACGCCCGTGAAGCGGCTGGCCAACCTGAAAATCTCGACGTTTCCAAAGAACTCATCGTAATAAGCCTTGGCCTCGGCATAGGGCGTGATGTCCCGGTAAAGCTGCTCAAACTCCTTGAGCAAGCCTTGGTACTTCGCAAATTTTGGGTCAACGGTCACGATTTTCATGAACTCGGCCTCGTACTGCTGCTTTTTCTTCACAGCGCCCGTTTTGCGCAGGCCGAGCACTTCGCCCTTCCATTTTTTCCAAGCATTGGCGAGGCTAGCCTGCTTGCTGGCGTACTGGATTTTCGCTTGCGCATCGGAGCGCATGGCGCCGTCCCAGATGGCCAGCGTTTTGTCGCGCACGAGGATGCGGGCGGGGTCGAGCACGTCGGCGATTTGTGAGATGGCATAGCTCGGCAGGTACTCGTTGGTGCGGCCCGGAAAGCCGAAAACCATTGTGAAATCGCCCTCTGCCACCCCGTCGAGGCTGATGGGCAGGAAGTGCTTGGGCTTCAGCGGCACGTTGCCCTCGGCGTACTCGGCAGGGCGGTTGTCCTTGTCGGCGTAAATGCGGAAAATCGAGAAATCCCCCGTGTGGCGGGGCCAGACCCAGTTGTCGGTATCTGCCCCGAACTTGCCGATGCTCGATGGCGGTGTGCCCACCAGCCTGACGTCCTTGTAGGTCACGGTGATGAACATAAAGTATTGATTACCAGCGAAAAACGGGCGAATCATCGCCTCTTCCCAAGTTTCCTTCGTGGCCGTTTTCTTGATATTTTCAAGGTTTTTGTCAATGGTTGACTGCCTTGTTTTTTTGTCCATCGCATCGGTCACGCCAGCCAGCGCAGCAGTGGTCACGTCCTCGATTCGGGAGATGAAAGTAGCGGTGAGGCCGGGGTTGGGCAGCTCTTCTTTCAGCGATTTTGCCCAAAAGCCGTCCTCCAAATAGTTGTGCTCCAGCGTTGAGTGGCTCTGTATCTGCCCAAACCCGCAGTGGTGGTTGGTGAGCAGCAGCCCCTTGTCGCTGATGACCTCCGCCGTGCAGCCGCCACCGAAATGCACGATGGCATCCTTGAGCGAGCCTTTGTTGACGGAGTAGATGTCTTCGGCGCTCATTTTCATGCCGAGGCTTTTCATCTCGGATTCGTTGAGGAGGCTCAACAGCAGCGGCAGCCACATGCCTTCGACCGCAAAAACCAAGCTGGTGGAGCACAAAAAGCCAAGTGAAATGATGAGTTTTTTCATGGATTCTGTCTTATTTGGACTTGGGCTAAGGGATTTGATTGAACACTTTCTTGGCATTGAAATCTCATGCCCGACCCCTTGGCCTAAGTTTGTTTGTAAGTAAAAATGACGGGCGAAGGTAAGGAGCGGAAAACAAATAAAGTACCCATTCTGACTTGTTCTTTTTCCTTGTAAAAGCACTTGAAAAACGAACCGTAGCGCTGCTATGCTTAGTTTTTCAAACACTTTTACAAGAAAAAATAACTGCGCCATGACGGATACTTTATTTATTTCCCGCTCCTAAGTAGGTCTGCGAAAGTTTTTCTGGGAGAATCCTTCGGGTGGCTGCATGGTGCCCTTGGCATAGTTTGTGGTCTCAGCGGTTCGGGAAGCCAGTTTTCCGGCATTTTTTTATTTCTTAAAAACTTATTAGAATACAGGTGCTACAACTGCATGGCCTAATTTATGCAGCAATGGTTGTCCCTCCTAGAATTAGTGGTAGAACATGCAATGGTGCCAATAGGTGCTGCCTTGTCATGTTTTTTAAGAAAACGAATCATAAATTTACCATGAAATCAACCTTACTCCTGTTCATTCTTTTTTTCGGGCTTACAGTTGCCAATGCTCAATCAGCCTACGACGAGCCTGCCGAAGTCCCCCACAAATATTACGAATTATCGTTGAAGTTTATAAAGGAAACGCCCGGTTTTACGCCACCCGTGGCTTCTCGGACATTGGGATACATCGGGCTTTGCCTTTACGAGTCAGTTGTGCACGGGCTGCAAGATTACAAGTCGCTGGAAGGTCGCCTTCCCGATTTGCAGGGGTTGCCACAGCCCGAGAACGCCCCTTATAATTGGTCAATAGTCGCAAATAATGCGATGGCCTTCGTAATGGACAGTCTTTTTGACAACAAATCGCTTGACAACAAAATCCTGCTCTATGCTGCCCGCACAGACTTCAACATTGCCTTGCAAGCGCAAGTTTCCACTGATGTTTACGAGCGTTCGGTAGCGTATGGCGAAGCCATTGGGCAAGCAATTTTTGAATACAGCAAAACTGAAAGCGGGTATAGGGGGCAGTACAAAAATTTTCCGGCGAGCTATGTGCCACCATCTGGCATTGAGCATTGGGTCGCACTGCCGAACCAAGTTGCCTTGCAGCCATATTGGGCAGAAAACAGGGCGTTTATGCCGGAAAACGTGGAACTCGGCACGCTACCGCCGCCGCCGCCGTCGTTCAGCACCGATGAGCTTTCTGTATTCTACGCTTACTCCAACCAAGTGTATCAGACCGGGTTGAACCTGACCCAATCGCAAAAAGACATCGCATCGTTTTGGGCGGATGCTGGCGGTACTTTCACCCCGCCCGGCCACAGCCTCAGCATTATGAGGCAATTGTTGAGGAACGAAGCTTGGGACCTTGGCAATTCGGCAGTGGCTTATGCGAAGCTGGGCCTAGCCCTCAGCGATGCGTTTTTGGCATGTTGGAAGTCCAAATACATACACAACCTTTGCCGGCCCGTTACCTATATCCGTTCCCATATTGATGCAAATTGGAGCCCATATATTGCCACGCCACCATTCCCGGAATATCCATCGGGGCACTCTAGCCAGTCTGGCGCATGGGGCGTGGTCATGACTGATATATTTGGCGATGATTATGCTTTT
>JALOMF010000494.1 GCA_025455635.1 Saprospiraceae bacterium
CGGAATACGTGGATGGACTGATACCGGAGGGGATGTTTGCGCCAGTGCCTGCGGCACAGCCCCTTGTTCAGCCCCTGACCCCTAATCCCGATAGCTATCGGGAGGAACCTAATCCGGTCATTCCGAGCCAGATTGCACAACCAGTTCAGCAATTGGTTGCGCCGATACAGGTTGCTGTAAGCACCCTTCCTTCGGAAAACGCCACCGCCATGCAGCAAATCATCAACCAGCAATTGCAGTTGATGCAGCAGCAATTGGCGTTGTTGCAAGGGCAGCCATTGGCGCAGCCAATCGTGCAAACGCCGCAAATACAAGAAGTAGCAGCACCCGCCCCCCAATCCGCAATCCGCAATCCCGAGGCGTCGGGACAAGTTCCGCAATCCGCAATCGAAAAGGCTGAGGTCGAAATCCAGCGCAGCACAAAAGGCGTCACCGCCAAACTGAACAGCTACAAGAAAATCTCGACGGGCGACGACCTGAGCGATAAGCAGCGCCAGGGATTGCAGGATTTCATGCGCCGCTACGAGGCGATGACCCCCAAATCGAAGGCAATGGCGCAGCGCCACCGCCAGTTTTATGCCGACCCACGCTCGGTGACGGGCTTCAGCAAGCTGTGGAAAGAGGTCTGCTACCAAATCGCCCACGAACGCTCGAAAGGTTCGCACATCTGGGACGTGGACGGCAACGAATACATTGACTACGTGATGAGCTACGGGGTGGCGCTTTTTGGCCACATGCCCGATTTTGTGGAACGAGCCGCCGCCGCTGCCATCCAGCGGGGCAATTCCATTGACCTGCTGCCGCCGGAAGCCACCGAGATTGC
Source organism: Saprospiraceae bacterium (assembly GCA_025455635.1). Classification (GTDB taxonomy): domain Bacteria; phylum Bacteroidota; class Bacteroidia; order Chitinophagales; family Saprospiraceae; genus UBA6168. The sequence continues at coordinate 824 of JALOMF010000494.1, forward strand.
AAGGATGTTGTGCGAGATGACCGGCTTCGACCGGGTGACGCTCGCCAATACCGGAACCGAGGCGGTGCTGGGCGCTGTGCGGGCTGCCAGAACCGCCACCGGGCGTGAAAAAATCGCCGTTTTTGACACGGACTACCACGGTATGATAGATGAATTCATGGTGCGGGGCGTGCATTTTAAAGATGAAACCAAGTCACTGCCATCGTCGCCGGGCGTGCCTAAATACAACGTGGAGAACGTGCTCGTGCTCGACTACGATGACCCCAACGTGCTGCAAAAATTGGAGCGCCATGCGAGCGAACTTGCCGCCGTGCTCATCGAACCCGTGCAGGCGCAGAACCCGCACTGGCAGCATGGTGAATTGATAAAAAATATCCGCAGCCTTACCGAAAAGCACGGCGTGGCGCTGATTTTTGATGAAATCATCAACGGATTCCGCCTCGACCAGCGTGGCGCACAGGCGTGGTACGGCGTGGATGCCGACCTCTGTGCCTACGGCAAGAGCATCTCCGGCGGCTTCCCGCTGGCGGCGGTGGCTGGCAAGGCGAAGTACATGAACAGCTTTGACGGCGGCTACTGGGGCTACGGCGACGACAGCTCCCCAGAGGGCGTCATCGCCTATTTTGCCAGCACGTTCATCAAAAACCCCATCAGCGTAGCGGCAGCACATGCGGCTTTGAGCGAGATACAGCGGCTCGGCCCCGGTTTGCAGCAGGATTTGAACGAGAAGACTGCCCGATTTGCGAAGCGCATCAGCGATATTTTCCTTCGGAAAAAAGCGCCCCTGATGATTCAGTCGGCATCGTCATTTTTTATGATAAAAAATGCCGATGCCAGCCCGCTCACCCGCCTGTTCAATTACGTGCTGCGCACAAAAGGCGTGAACATTCGGGAACGCCCCTGCTTCATCTCCACTACGCACACAGAGGCTGATTTTGAGCGGACGTACAAAGGCTTCGAGGAGGCGATAGACGAGATGTTTGCCTTGGGATTGATGGAACCTTGGGAGGGGGAAGACCTGAACGTGATAGTTGGCAGTAGCCAGTTGGCAGTTGGCAGTCAGTACCAAGAAGGGACTAATATTCTGCCTGAAACGACGGAGGTATTGCCACAATCCGCAATCCGTAATCCGCAATCCGCACTCCCAACCACAGAGGGCCAGCAAGAGATTTTCCTTTCCGACCAATTTTCGCCGGAGGCATCCAAGGCATACAACATCGCCACGGAAATCAAGCTGGAAGGAGCTTTTGATGTAGCGAAAATGCAGGCATCGTTGCAGGGATTGGTGGACAGGCACGAGGCTTTGCGCACCGTGTTCGCCGCCGATGGCAAGACGATGCGGGTGCTGCCGCAATTGGAGGTGGAGGTTCCTTTTGTGGATTTGACATCAAACGTCGGCGAGGTTTCGAACCTCGCCGACGTTCTGGTTGAACTTCACAACAAAGAGGCAGAGCACCTTTTCGACCTGCAAAATGGGCCACTCGTGCGTTTCAAAATCGTGCGATTGGCCCCTGATGCCCACCTGGTTTTCATCAATGTCCACCATATCATTTGCGATGGGTGGTCGCTGGGGATTTTGACGAGGGAACTAGGGGAGATGTACGGAAATGTAGTCGGGAACTTCAGTTCCCGACAAAGCACCATGATGTCGGGAACTGAAGTTTCCGACTACAAACAACTCAGCCAATTCGCCATAGAACAAGCTGATTTACAGCAACTTCCGGTTTTTGACAAAAACGAAAAATACTGGCTGTCGCAATACGAAAGTGGCGTCCCTGTCCTCGATTTGCCCACCGATTTCCCACGACCTGCCGTAAAAACCTTCCACGGTGCGGTCGAAAAAATCAGTTTCGATGCCGAGTTCACGGCGCAAATCAGGAAGGCGGCGGCTAGGCAGGGCAGCACTTTCTACGTCTTCATGATGGCGGCGTACAAAGCTTACCTAAGCCGCATCACCGGACAGGAAGATATTGTGTTTGGTGTGGCGGCAGCGGGACATAACTTGCCCGGAAACGCCAACCTCGTCGCACATGCTATCAGCCTGCTGCCCGTTCGCTCGAAGGTGAACCCACAGGGCGAGTTCAAGGATTTTTTGAAGCAAGTTCGCAAACAGGTGCTGGATGCTTTTGACCACCAGCAGTACACGTTTGGCGCTTTGGTGAAAAAGCTGAAAATCGGCAGGAACGCCAGCCGCAATACCCTGGTCAGTGTGGCTTTCAACCTGGACAGCCCGCTTGATGACCTGAAATTTGGCAACCTAAAGGCGACGACCCGTTCCATTCCTCGGCATTACGAGACATTTGACACCTTCATTAACTTAAAACCGCAACCCACAAGCCCTACTGGGGAACCAAGCGGCGTTGATTTCGAGTGGAATTTCAATACCGACCTGTTCCGAAGGGAAAGCATCAGGTTGAGGCTGGCAGAGTTCGAGGTGTTTTTGAGGGGCATTGTGGAATCTTCATTTTCCAATGCCCAATCTCCCATTTTCCAGCTCCCAATCCTGCCGGATTTTGAGAAAAAGCAGTTAGCGCAATTCGGAAAGGGCGAAATCTGTGGGGATTTTCCCCTCGATGACACCTTGCATGGCTTGTTTGAAAAACAAGTTGAGCGAACACCTGACAAAGTTGCCGTAAGTTTTGAAAATCAGGCACTTACCTACCGCCAACTCAACGACCGTGCTAACGGACTTGCCGCATTTTTGATGGAGAAAAGCATGAAGCAGGGCGGTTATGTCGGTTTGTGCATGGAGCGTGGCTTGGAGATGATGGTCAGCATCTATGCCATCCTGAAAGCGGGCTGCGCTTATGTACCCATTGACCCCCGCAACCCGCAGGAGCGCATCAAATTGATGTTGGAGGACGCCGGGTGCGAGTTTGTTTTGACACAAAAAGCGGTGGCGCACCTATTGAATCATACCTCATCCCTCATCCCTCATCCCTCTAAAAACGCCTACGTCATCTACACTTCCGGCTCCACCGGCACACCCAAGGGCGTTGTAATCAGCCACGCCAACGCCATCAATACGCTGTTTGCCATCAACCAGCAGTTGAAAATGGATGAAAAGGACACGGTGTTTTCTGTGTCCAGCATGGCGTTTGACATGAGCATCCCCGATTATTTCTTGACCTTAATAACAGGGGCGACCCTTGTGCTGGCGGGCGAGGAGACCAAAAAAGACGGTTTTGCCTTGCGGGAGGCCCTGGAAGCCATTCGCCCGACGGTGATGCAGGCCACCCCAACGACTTGGAGAATCCTGCTCCTATCTGGTTGGGAAGGTGACAAACAACTCCGGGCCATTGCAGGCGGTGAAGGCTTCGCCAAGGAATTGGCGGCCGAGATGATGCTCTGCTGCGGCAAAGTCTGGAACGGCTACGGCCCAACGGAGACGACCATTTACGCCACTTGGCAACTCATTACCGAGGAACATTTGGCGGCTTGCCCCGGCGAGTTTGCGGCCATCGGCAGCCCCATCGCCAATGTGGAGCTGTTCATTTTGGATAAAAACGGCGAACAAGTGCCCATCGGCGTGCCCGGCGAGCTGTTTATTGGGGGAAATGGCGTTGCCACAAACGGCTATCTCAATCGCCCTGGTTTGACTGCAGAACGGTTCCCCAAATCCGAAATCCGCAATCCGCAATCCGCAATCTACAAGACTGGCGACCTCGTCCGCTACCTCCCCACGGGCGAAATCGAGTTCTTGGGCCGCATGGACGACCAAGTGAAAATAAGGGGCTACCGGGTCGAGCTGGGTGAAATCGAAGAAACGATGAAGCAGTTCCCTGGCGTGCTGAACAGTGTGGTGAACGTCATCAATGATGCCATTGGCAGCCAGCAATTGGTGGGCTATGTGGTGGAAAACGGGCGACCGCTCGGCGAGGACTGGCAAGAGGAGCTGAAAGTCTTTTTGCGCAGCAAAATGCCCGGCTATATGGTGCCTTCGGCGTTCATCAAAATGGACAGTTTTCCTCAAAACACCTCGCTGAAAGTGGACCGGAAGGCATTGCCCAAGCCTGACCTCTCCAACCTTGCCAACAGCAAATACGAAGCCCCCAAGACCCCTGGCGAAAAGCTGCTCGTAGCGGTCTGGAGCGAGTTGCTCGGTGTGGAGAAGCTGGGCATCCACGACGATTTTTTCGAGTTGGGCGGGCATTCACTGGCTGCCGTGCAAATGATGACAAAAGTAAAGGCGGCAACTGGCAAAAAGCTGCCGTTGACCACGCTTTTCCAGCATTCCACCGTCCATAAACTGGCGGGACAACTGAACGGCTACAACCAAACCGGCAATGGAGGCAAGAACGCCGTAAGTATTGATAACCAAGGATTTACCTCACTTGTGCCCATCCGGGAAGGAGGCTCTAAGCCTGCACTCTACCTCGTGCATGGTGGCGGATTGCACGTGCTTTTCTACCAAAACATGGTGAAGTACATGGACACCGACCAGCCGATTTACGCCCTCCAAGCGGTGGGATTGAACGGCGACCAAGCACCCCTCGACCGTATCGAAGACATGGCGGCGCACTATATCTCGGAGATTTTGCGGAGCAACCACGAAGGCCCATACTGCCT
>JALOMF010000495.1 GCA_025455635.1 Saprospiraceae bacterium
CAACACGGTCAAGACCCATTCTTCCAATCTTTTCATGAAACTGGACGCCAAGCGGCGCACCCAAGCCATCCAAAAGGCCAAAGAAATCGGCTTGATTCAATAGGTTTTAGTAACGTGTGCGAAAAAAGATGTCCTTTTCGGCGAGGGTATTTTTGGCGATGACAAGGCGGCGGAACAGGTGCACAGCAGCGCTACGCAACTGTTTCGCCAACGAAGTCAGCGTCGAAAAGACACCGCCCAAATGGACATGTTATTTTGCACACGTTACTTAGCTGTCCATTCGCACAATTTTCGGCGTGAAAGTTCCCAACACCTCCACCAAATCCTTCTGATAATCCATCACTTTTTGGATATCCTTGTAGGCCATTGGCGCTTCATCGAGGCCACCTCCAATCAGGTCAACACCGTGGTTTTTCAGCACTTTTTTCAGCTCGTGCTCCGTGAAGGAATTCTTGGCCTTGGTTCTAGAAAACAAGCGCCCTGCGCCGTGCGAAGCCGAATTGATGGATTGCGGGCTGCCCTTCCCCCGAACGATGAATCCAGGGTGCACCATCGAACCGGGAATGATGCCCAACACGCCTTCACCGGCGGGTGTAGCCCCCTTCCGGTGCACTACGACCTCCCGACCATCGGCCAATGTTTCTTTCCACGCAAAATTGTGGTGGTTTTCGACCATCGCCAACGGCTCCATTTTCAGCGATTTCGCCATGCGGGCATGGATGTGGTGGTGGCAGGCCGAGGCATAATCCCCGGCAAGTGTCATGGCCAACCAATATTCCTGCCCAGCCTCCGTATCGAGGCCCAACCATGCCAAGTGCTTGGCTTCCTTCGGCAGCAGTGTGGTCTTCATCGCCAGTTCTGTGTAGTGCTTCGCAATATTGGCGCCTAGCCCCCTCGAACCAGAATGCGACAGCACGGCGAGGTAAGTGCCTGCGTTGGTGCCCAGCCCAGCGTTTTCCTGGAGGTCCACCAGCCCAAATTCAACGAAATGGTTGCCTGAACCGGAAGAGCCGATTTGGCGGAAAGCCCTGTCTTTCAATGACTTGACCACTGGAAGTTCTTTAAATTCTGGCCGCTCAAAAATGGCGTCATCCATCGGCTTTTTCAGTTCTTGGTTGCCAAAAGCCGTGTTTTCCAACAGGATTTGCTGCAATGTCGAACGGTTTTTATCCAGGTAACTAGCCGGAATGTCATAGAAAGTTAGGCACATCCGGCAGCCGATGTCCACGCCCACGCCGTAAGGGATAACGGCGTTTTCGGTAGCCAAAACGCCACCGATTGGCAGGCCGTAGCCTTGGTGCGCATCGGGCATCAGTGCCGCTTCTACGGTTATCGGTAGCCGGGCTGCTACTTCCATCTGCTCGATGGCTCCCTGCTCGATGGCTTCCAGTCCATAGGTTTTATAGGGCTTTGCGGTCGGGTTTAAGCCAATTTCGGGGTTGCTTGACGGCGTTGGTGCTACTAGTTCGTTTACGATTCTCCCCAACACTTCATCGTCGGCATAGGCTTCGGGGTTTTCCAGAACGGCTTGGAGCATTGCCATCACCTTTTCTTTGGTTTCTCTTTTGAAAAACTGGTGAACGACATTGATGGCAAGCGCCACGGCACGACCGTTCGGGTAGCCGAGCCTGACTAGTTCTTTGCCGGAAAGCTTGATTTTTGCCATGATTTTTTTTAGCGAATTTGAACTTCAAACATACAGCAGCTTGGGTAATATTGCCCATGTTTGAAAATGACAAGGACGCAAACCAAGCCAAACGAAATTTGGTTCACTTGAACCGAAATCAGTCAGTGCTGTTTCCGATTTTGCATTCAAGCATTTGGGGATTGAAAATCTACTGAATCCTGAATTGCCAAATCTTACAGCTTAATTGCGTAGCCAAATCCATTAATTATGTCCTATCGAAGCCTTCGGGAATGCGTGAACGACCTTGAAAAACACGGCCATTTGCTCCGTATAAAAACCGAAACTGACCCCAACCTCGAAATGGCCGAAATCCACCGCCGGGTGTACGATACACAAGGCCCAGCCATTTTGTTCGAAAAAGTGAAGGGCAGCCCATTTCAGGCAGTGTCCAATATTTATGGAACTACGGAGCGCACCGCCTTTATTTTCAGGGATACCCTCGACAAGGTAAGGCGGGTAATGGAGCTGAAAGCTGACCCCATGCGAGCGCTGAAAGACCCTATGCGTTATCTCCAAGCCCCGTTCACGGCACTCACAGCGTTACCCAAAAAGGCTTGGTCGGCCCCAGTTATGTACGGCAAAACGACCATTGACCAGTTGCCCCAAATCAAGTCATGGCCGATGGACGGTGGGGCCTTCATCACCTTGCCCCAAGTGCTCACTTTGCCCCCCAACGATACGAATATCATGCACACCAATCTCGGAATGTACCGGATACAACTATCTGGTAATGAATACGTTATGAACCGAGAAATCGGGCTTCACTACCAGCTTCACCGGGGCATCGGCATCCATCACACGCAATACAACCAGTGCGATGAACCTTTTCGCTGCGCAATATTTGTGGGTGGGCCTCCTTCCCATGCTTTTTCGGCCATCATGCCCATGCCGGAGGGCTTGAGCGAATTGACCTTTGCTGGTTTGCTGGGTGGGAGGCGCTTCAGGTACAAAATGGCGGGTGGGCATGTCATTTCTGCCGATGCAGATTTTGTCATCACGGGCACCATTCGCAAGGCGACGAAGAAACCGGAAGGGCCTTTCGGCGACCACCTCGGCTACTACTCACTAACCCATGACTTCCCGGTCATGGATGTTGAAAATGTTTACCACCGCAAAGACGCCATTTGGCATTTCACCGTGGTTGGGCGACCGCCGCAAGAAGACTCGTCCTTCGGCTGGCTCATCCACGAAATCGTGGAGCCACTGACCACAGGCGAGTTCCCTGGTATTCGGCAAGTTCACGCTGTTGATGCTTCGGGCGTACACCCACTCCTGCTGGCCATTGGAAGCGAGCGCTACATGCCGTTCCGGGAGCCGAAGCCGGAGGAAATACTCACACAAGCCAATCACCTCCTCGGAAAGGGGCAAACGACCCTCGCCAAGTTTCTCATCATCGCCAACGGTGATGACGACCCCCGGCTCGATTCCCACGACATTCCGCAGTTTTTCAAGCACGTCTTGGAGCGGATTGACCTGACCCGTGACCTCCACTTCCAGACCCGCACCACGATGGACACGCTCGACTATTCCGGTTCCGGTTGGAACGAGGGGAGCAAGGTTGTCATCGCCAGTTGCGGCGCAAAAAGAAGGGAACTTCGGACGGAATTGCCACCTGATTTCACGTTGCCGCAGGGCTTTTCCAAACCCGTTTTTGCCCTGCCGGGCGTTCTCGCCGTGCAAGCGCCTAAGTTTGGGGCAGAAACGGGAGCGGCTGATTGTCAACGTTTTACGAAGGAAATGGAGCGGTATGCGGCTTATTTCGAGCAACATATCCCCTTGGTCGTTTTGGTGGACGATGCCCCGTTTATGGCTGCCACCCTGAATAATTTCCTGTGGGTAAGTTTCACGAGGGTGAACCCTTCCCACGACATACACGGCATCCAATCTTTTATGGAAAACAAACACTGGGGCTGCCGAGGAGGGCTGGTGTTCGATGCCAGGAAAAAACCGCACCACGCCCCTGAATTAGTGCCCGATGAGCAGGTCAGTAAACGGGTAGATGC
>JALOMF010000496.1 GCA_025455635.1 Saprospiraceae bacterium
AAATAAAGACGGCGGAATTCATCCGTTTCCTCTCGCCTTGGCATGTCAATATTGGCAAACGGCTGGTAAAAACGCCAAAAGCCTATTTCAGGGATAGTGGTGTATTGCACCAACTGGCAAACATTGCCAACACCAGCGACTTGATTGGCAACCAGCTGGCAGGTGCGTCGTGGGAAGGTTATGTGGTTCAGCAGGTCATTGCCAACCTATCACAAAACCAACTGCCTTATTTTTATCGGACAAAAGACGGTTCTGAACTTGACCTTATACTTGTGAAAGCGAACCAACCGACGATGGCAATAGAAATAAAAATGTCATCCAATCCCACCTTGAGCAGGGGTACCCGTATTGCCCATGAGGATATTGGGCGCCCGCCTTTGTACATTGTCACGCCACATGATGGCGGCGATTACCCTTTGGATGAAAACACGAGGGTTTGTGGGCTGGAGTATTTGCTGGGACTTTTATGAGTTTCATCCATCAATAATGATTTCAAAAGTTGTCGAAGGCAAGCATCATGGCTTGGCACTAGAAGTAGCCACCAAGCGCTCTTCCACACAGCGCACGGAGTCTTGCAGCAACTTGGCCTGCTTCTCCTCCAGCACGAGGGTCTGCTTGAAGCCATTGTACTCGATGCGGATTTTCTCCACCAGCCCGTTGCGGAGCGCATGAAAATACTCCAGCGGCACCACGCAGGTGTGCAGGTATTTCCACATGAGTATTTTCCGGTCGAACTCGCCGTCGGCAGGCACGTTCAGCAGCTTGAGTATTTGGCCGTCCACCATTTTTAGGTAAACATTGTAGTCGGCCTCAATCATGTAAAACTTGCGCTCCACCACGGCCAGCGTCAGGAAAAACGAGCGGATATTATCCTCGTTGCCGAAGCTGAAAATGGCCTTTCCTTCTTCCACAGTCTGTTGCCCGCTGAGGTCTTCGGCTACGTTGCCAGAGGCCACGAGGTAGCCGATATTAAGCGGCTTGGAGGCAATGAGGCGGGTAGAATCGAACTCATCAACGGTGTCGAGGGCGATGAGCTTGCACTGGGCAGTGGCCAAGGCGCTGAAAGCCAATATTGCGAAGAAAGTCAAGCGGTACTTCATTTTCTCAGTGGTTGTTTGTTTTCAAAAGCAAAAGTCGGTAAAAATCTTCGGCCTTGCACGAAAGGCCGACTGATTAGGAACAAGTGCTGCCCCTGTAAGTTGGCTACACTCCCTACATGACAAAAATCTGCCCTATTTTTGCCCATGCCTGCCATCGCAAGCTAAACCCAAGCCCACCTTACCACGTAGAACCGATTTTAATACGGCCAACGGTCAACGGTGGACGGTTAACAGTAGTTGGAAAACCCGTCCACCGTTAGCCGTTGACCGTAAGCCGTCCACCGTCCACCGTTTCATTATGAAAGTTCTAAAATTCGGAGGTTCCTCCGTCGGCACGCCGGAGCGCATCAAGGGCCTCATCAGCATCCTGAAAAAATACCACGACCGGGGCGACCAGTTCACCGTCGTGTTCTCGGCTTTCAGTGGCGTCACCGATAGCCTGCTCGACATGAGCCGCAGGGCCGCCGCTGGCGACGAAAGCTGGCGGGACGCTTTTGAAAAATTTGCGCAGCGCCACCAAGACGCCATCTTCTCCCTCGTGGGTGGGATAGACCGCTTGAACATTTCCGTGGAAATGGAGCGTAGCCACCAGTCCCTCGCCAATATGCTCAGTGGTGTCTTCCTTGTGCGGGAGGCATCGCCCCGCACGATGGACTATGTGGTGAGCTTCGGCGAGCGCAGTTCTTCGTTCATCATCGCTGCGGCCATGCGGCAGGCGGGCATCCCGGCCAGCTTCCTCGACGCCCGCAAGGTCATCAAGACCAACGATAACTTCGTCAATGCCAAGGTGGACTTCGCCGCCACCTACCCGCTCATTGCGAAGCACTATGCCGAAAACGCTGAAGTTCAGGTAGTTACGGGCTTCATCGGCTCCACGGCGGACGGCCTCACGACCACCCTAGGCAGGGGCGGCTCGGACTACACCGCTGCCATCATCGCCGCCGGATTGGACGCCGCCATCATCGAAATCTGGACGGACGTGGACGGGGTGCTCACCGCCGACCCCCGCAAGGTGCGCAAGGCGTTCACCATCCCGAAAATGACCTACGCCGAGGCAATGGAAATGTCGCATTTCGGGGCCAAGGTCATCTATCCGCCGACGCTGCAACCGGCCCTGCAAAAGCGCATCCCGCTCTACATCAAGAACACGTTCAACCCCGATTTCGAGGGCACTTACATTTCGGAAAAAAGCAGTCAGAGCGAGCACCCGGTCTCCGGCATTTCTTCGATAAATAAAGTGGCCATGCTCACGCTGCAAGGCGGCGGCATGTTCGGCGTGCCGGGCATTGCGGGGCGGTTGTTCGGCAGCTTGGCGAAGTCGGGCATCAGCGTCATTTTGATTACGCAGGGGTCGTCGGAGCACAGCATCACCTTTGCCATTCCGCCGGAGGTCGCCGCAAAAGCCAAGCAGCAGGTAGAAGCTGAGTTCGAGTACGAAATCGAAAAAGGGCTGGTCGAGCCGCTGAAAATCGAGGAAAACCTGAGCGTGATAGCGATTATCGGTGAAAACATGCGCTACCGACCGGGCATTTCAGGCCGCATGTTCCAGGCCCTGGGCAAGAACGGTGTGAACGTGGTGGCCATCGCCCAAGGCTCTTCGGAGTTGAACATCTCGGTGGTGGTCGCAGCCAGCGACGAGGCAAAGGCCATGAACGCCCTGCACGAGGCGTTCTTCCTCTCCGACACGAAAGAACTGCACCTGTTCATGGTCGGCGTGGGCCTCATCGGCTCCACGCTCATCGAGCAAATCAGGGAGCAGGCCGCATTTTTAAAGGAAAAACGGGGCCTCGAACTGAAAATCGTCGGCCTGACGAACAGCAGGCAGATGCTCTTCGATGAAAACGGCATTGACCTCGCCAACTGGAAGGCACTGCTTTCGGAAAAAGGCGAAAAACTCAGCCTTCCCCAGTTCGTGGAGCGCACGAAGGGCCTGAACCTGAGCAATTCCATCTTCGTGGACAACACGGCGAGCGCCGAACTCCCGCAATTTTACGAGGAAATACTCGGCAGCAGCATCAGCATTTCCACGCCAAATAAACAGGCCACCAGCGGCCCTTACGAGCAATACCAGCGTCTGAAGGCCGTGGCTGCCCGCCGTGGCGTGCCGTTTTTGTATGAAACAAACGTGGGCGCCGGCCTGCCGGTCATCGGTACGCTGGAAGACCTCATCACGAGCGGCGACCGCATCCTGAAAATAGAAGGGGTACTGTCCGGCACGATGTCGTTCATCTTCAACAATTTCAAGCCGGGCGACCGCTTCAGCGCCATCGTGCGGGAGGCCAAGCGCCTCGGCTACACGGAACCCGACCCCCGTGACGACCTCGGCGGTGCCGACGTGCGCCGCAAGCTGCTCATCCTCGCCCGTGAGGCGGGCCTACCGCTGGAAGCCTCGAACGTGCGCATCGAATCCATTTTGCCGAAGGCGGCACAAGATGCCCCAAGTGTGGACGCTTTTTTTGCGGAGCTGGAAAAAGCCGACGCCCATTTTGAAAAAATGGCCGCCGATGCCGCCGCCGAAGGCAGGGCTTTGCGCATGATTGCCAGCTTGGACAAGGCCAGCGGTGAAGCCACCATCGGCCTGCGGGCGGT